>CAMZKQ010000166.1 GCA_947311265.1 uncultured Chlorobiota bacterium
ACGAACATTAGAGTCCGAAGAGCAAAGCCGAGAAATTGTATCTAAAAATCACGAACTAAACACCCAAAATTTGGGTGTTTAGTTCGTGATTTTTAGATACAATTTCTCGGCTTTGCTCTTCGGACTCTAATGTTCGTGCAAAAAGTTGTTGGTTGAGTACTTCCTGTTCTGCTTTTTGTTTTTCTAAATTTATTTGCAGTTTTTTTTGCTTTATGATGTGTGCTAAGGAGTCGCAAACCTCATCGAAGAAGCGTATTTCTTCGTCTTTAACGCCTATTTCTTTTTTAAGGTACAGGTTTAATAAGCCAAAAACTTCCTCGCCCAGAAGTATTGGTTTTTTCATGTGGATATACGGTATGGCATCTTCTTTGGGTTCAAATTTAGACCTAAAATCGCCAATGTATGCTTTTTTTTCTGCAACAGCTTTTCCACAAATGCACTCGCCTTTTTTTACAAAAGAGCATTCCCTTATTCGGTGTGCTCCAATGTCTTTCTTTGCCACCATTTCTAAGTCGCCATTATCGTCGGACACAAAAATGGCGCCTTGTGCATGCACATCTAGCCAAGGGATTTTAAAAATAGTATCCAACGCAATTTGTAAAAACTCGTTTAAGCTGTACTTCTCTTCCAAGGAGTAATCTACAATATCTGCCAGAACAATCCTGTTAGTTTTCTCCTTATTGTCCTCTTCGAGCTGTAATTTTTCTTGTTGGAGGAGTTTATTGTTTGTTTCGAGCAGTTGGGCAGATTTTTCATTTTGTTTCTTGAGCCTAGCCCTAAGCACAAAAGTAAATGCAATGAATAGGAGGGCTAAAATTAAAGCAATAATTACATAGACTTGAAACTGCTTTATAACTTTTAAATCTTCTTGGCTTTTCAGTTCTACTTTTTTCATCAGGGCAATTTTTTCTTCATTGGCCTGATTTTCTGTACTGTATTTTATGTTTAAAATTTTCTGGCTTAAATCTTGGTTAAATAAGCTGTCGTTGTATAGTATTACTAATTTGGAGTATTCTGCGGCTTCTTTGTAATGCCCTAATTGGTAATGTACATCGTAGAAGGTTTGGTAGGCGTTTCTTATTCGGAGTTTGCTTTGTACTATAAAGGCTTGGTCTAAACTTTTTTGGGCAAACTCGGTGGCCTTTTCATAGTTTTTTTCCATGGCTAAAATGACGGCCAGTTTTTTATAAATATCACTTAACAAGTCGTTGTCGGAAAAGGCTGCAGTTGTTAATGCGGCTTGGTAGGTAGTGTATGCGGTATCTAGCTTGTTTTCTTCTAAATATACGTCGCCTATGTATTTTAAGCAAGTGGCTTCGCCTTCTTTGTTGCCAGAGGCTTGCCTACTTTTTAATGCTTTTTTCAGATACGCCAGCGATGTATCCAAATCCCCTTTCATCAGCAATGCACGCCCTAAATTGAGGTTACAGTAGGTTATCATTTTTTTATTTCCAATAGCGTGAGCTATTTTTACTGCCTTATTAAGGAATACTAATGCTTCTTTGTAAGATTCTTGATAAATATATAAATTTCCAATATTAATATTTGCGTAGCCTTTTTGTTCCTCCAAATTATTAGCTTCACTAACTTTTAGGCCTTTAAAGTAATTATCGAAAGCGGCGGCGTAGTTGCCTAAATTTCGGTATGCAACACCCGAAAAGCCATAAGCATTGGCTAAGTTTTTATATTGGTTGTACTGCTTTGAAATAATGATGGACTGTTTCCCGTATTTAATGGCTTCTTCGGGTTGTGAGTTGCGGAGTTTCCATACTAGCTTATTTAGTAGTTTAGGTTTTTCTAATTCTGCACTACTTTCCAGTTTTAATTTTAAACTATCAATTTTAGATAGTTTTTGGGCATAACTATTATTGCTATTAAAAAGAAGTAATAATAAAGAGAGTGATAATATAGAAATTATTTTTTGCATTTAGCTTTGGCTGAAATCTTTTTTTTATTTTGGAAAGTTGTAGTTTTCCAAATAAGGGACATATTGTTTATCAGTACCTAAAATATGCTTTTGTAGCCAATCCCTTAAAAAATTCATTACATCGTAAGAAAGGGTAACATTGCCAGTTGCAAGCTTAGTTTTGAAATCTTCAATTTTATCCACAAAAGCTTTATGTGCTGCTTTATGTGCTACTATTTCGGGGTAAGCCACTGCTTCAAAAAACACTTCTTCCATATCAAAATGGAATACCGTATATTCAATAAGCCCTTCTATAATTTTAGCAGAGGTCTCCTTTGCCTTGCCCTCTATAAAGGCGTTATAAAGCTCGTTAATTAGCTTAATTAGCACTTTATGCTGCTCATCTACAATGCCTCCATCAATAGAAAGGGTCTCTCTCCATTTTATAAGCTCTTTTTTCATAATTGTTTTTTAAAGCCTAATATTGTTTTTTAGGCTCATATTTAAGCAACAAAGGTAAATAATTTATTTAGAAACCCAAACTTTTAGTTTTACCGAAAAATAGCGAGTATATCGGTTGTTGAGTTTTGTGGGATAAGGGCTTTGTAGTTCTCTGGTGTTACTTTTTTTTCTGATTTTAAATCATAAAAAGTAAAGTTAAGCGTACTAAATAATTCAAAGTAATCTTTAAAACTTCCGCCTGCCTCTTCAATAATATATAGCCCTGCCTCAAAAATGATGTAGGGTTTGTATTTTTTAATGGTTTTCATAGCTCCTTTCAGCACCTTTGGCTCGTTGCCATCGGTATCTATTTTTATAAGTGCTAGGTTTTCAATTTCATTTTGCTTAATAAAATCATCAATTGTAGTGGAAGGCGTTTTTTCTGCCCCAGTAATACTGCCCAAATGCAAGGGGTGTACCACTTCATTTTTACTCCCAGCTAATTTCCAGCTCGCATAGGCAGTAAGCTCAGAGATGGTTTCGGAGGCATCGGAAACAAAACTTTTTATGGGCGTTATTTTTTTTGATAGCTGGGGGTTTAAGCCTACATTTTTTTTCAGTTTTGCGAAAGCAAAATCAGTAGGCTCAAAGGCAAAAACTGTTTCGCAATTTTCTTTTTGTGCAAAACGCAAAGTCATCTGCCCAATATTTGCCCCAACATCTATAACTGTATAATTACTAGGGAATTTAATAAGAGGGCTATCAGAAATATATTTTTGGAAGTTGCCTAGAAGAAATATAGAAAAATCTATACCTTCCTTTAAATCAAGACTATAGTTAATCCCACCTCGTGTAACATCTTGCTTATCTTTTTTAAAAATATGTACTATTCTGTATAAAATTTTGGCAATAATTATGCGTATTTTAGTTAAGGGTAATTTACTAAGCATTTATAAAATTTAGTTTTTAGTTAGAAAAAATTGAAGTGGTATTGGCTATCTAATCGCAACAAAATTAATTAAATAGAACGTTTCTACAAGCAAGACCAAAAAAATTTATTTTAAATAAAGTTTCAAACTTTTATCTTTGCTTTTTTTGTAAAACACACTATTAAAATGAAACACTTTAAGGCACTCCTCTTTTTCATACTTCTAGCTTTGGGCAGTTTTGCACAGAAAAGCGAAATGCTAGCTACTTTTGAGCAAGCCAACAAACTGTACGCCGAAGGCAAATTTGCCCAATCTGCCACACTATACGATAGTATAATTGCCTCGGGTTACGAGTCGGCAGATTTATATTACAACACTGGCAACGCCTATTTTCGGTTAAATAAGAACACCGAAGCCATCTATTTTTACGAAAAATCGAAACAACTCGCCCCCAGTAACGAAGCCCTTATTCATAATTTAGAATTGGCAAACCTTCAAATTTATGACAAAATAAAACCAATGCCCGAATTTGCCCTAAAACGTTTTTTCCGAGCTTTAATTAAAAGCCAATCGGCCGATTTTTGGGCTTATACAAGCGTGTTTTTATTTGTAATTGTACTGGGTTTAATCTATCTCTATTTAGTGTCAGGGAAACAAAAAGTAAGACTTTTCTCTTTCCTTGGTGGGCTATTTTTAATCGCATTAAGCACCACCTCTTTTGTATTTGCTGCCGATAGGCAGTCGGAATTAACCCATGCAAAATCGGGCATAATATTTGCCCCTGCGGTGTCTGTAAAAAGCGAGCCAAATAATAATTCGGCAGAGCTTTTTGTTATCCACGAAGGGCTAAAAGTAGAAATTACAGATTACTCTGAAAACTGGTACGAAGTAAAATTAGCTAGCGGAATGACTGGCTGGGTAAAAAAAAATGGACTTAAAAACGCTGTAAAAAGGCGTATCTAAATCCATCAACTTTCAGGCGAAAGCCCTCTGGTTATACTTCTAACCTACTTTTAAAAGGTAAAAAAGTCATAAAATCGGCATGATGCACGATATATGCCTCTGTGGAGCGTTTTACCATATTGCCTTCGCCGGCATGGGCAGCAATTATATGGCACACTTCTGGCGGCACGCCAGATTGCTCTGCCAACGACACGCCCGAAAATGGGTGCCGAACATATTTACCATAAGTGCCTTGCACTGCCTTACCATTGCTATCTAGCTCGTACTCAACAAGTTTGCCAACATCTGCAAGAATGCCTCCGGCAATAAGCACGTCCATATCAACGGGTAATTCGCCATTATAAAATTTGTTTATTTGCCGACCAGCATCTCGGGCAATATGCACCACAGATACTTTATGTGCCATAAAAGACACCTTTAAATCGGGCCCGCAAAGCAGTGTAAACGGTATCGTATTTAAGTCCTCGGGCGTTAGCACGCTCTTGCTAAGTGCAAGTTCCCAAGTATCGGCAACTGCTTTTCGGAGCTTCTCGTTACTTATCCAAGAGAGTTCTTCTCCCCATAATTGTTTTACATTTCCAGTCATTTTATATCTTTTAGTTTCACTTTTTGTCTTGCTTCTAAAAACAAGGGCTTGAATATACTTACCATTTTCAATAAAAATAAATTGCCTTATCATTAGTTTATTAAAAATTCAAACCTTTGCTATAATAATTTTAAATAGACCACAAATTTACAAAAAAAACGTTTCTTACTATTAAATCTCTTATAAAATTAGTACATTTGCTAATAAAATAAAAAACACTTGTTTATGTCCGAAGAAAAAAACATCACATTTACCCTCACCCAATCGGAAATGATTGGGAATATTCAAAACCGCCTTTATGTAGAACTTTGCAGAGAGCAGCACATTTTCTTGGATAAAACAGAGTACTATGTGCAACTTAAAGCAGTAACTAGCAACAAAATGGTTACAGAAAAATTTAGTTTGGAAGAGGCCGAAAAAATTTCCGAAGCTATATTATATGTTTCCGTAAACGAATCGACTTTCCCTACGCAAGGCAGTACGAAAATTGAATTTAAAATTGATGAGCGTATAAAAATCCAAATTTTAAGGCGACAAAATGGCTGGGAATTTTTACTTTCTGCAGCAAAAGCTGTTTATAAAATACAGTATGCCGAACTTCAAAAACTGCAAGAACTCGTTTTTGCGGCCATTAATTCTGCCCAAACAAGCCTTCCATAAATATTAAAATTCATTTTTTATGACTAAAATAAAAATAAATATAGCCTATCTTTTCATTGCCTTTATATTTGCCTCTTCATGTAGCAAAAAAATTGATGTAAATATCCCCGATAATGAAAAAAAAATTGTTTTACATAGCGTTGCCAAAACAGGTGAGCAGCTATCTGTTAAGCTATCTGAAAGTTCAAGCGTATTAAACGAGGGTGAAATCCCCCTAATTTCAGACGCATCGCTTACGCTAAAAGAAAATGGAGAAGCAGTTGCAGAAGCGAGTTTCATTGCCGATGGGGAATATACCTTTGCCTATAATATTAAAGAAAATAAAGCTTATGAACTGTCTGTAGCACACCCTAAATTAGCCTCTGTAAATGCTAAAATAAATACCATTTCTGCAGTAAAAATAAAATCTATACAACTGCAAGAAAGCACCGACGAACAAACTCGTTTTAAGCTCGTTTTTGCAGACCCTGCTGGTGTGGCTAACTATTATTTATTAAATATCACATCTTTTGGCATCACCTACGACTGGCAAACAGGGGAGGAAATATACGGCGAAAATAACCTATACTATCAGATTGATTTTGCACAGGGGCAGGAAGAAGATTTACCCTATTTTGAGTCCAAAGAGATGACTGGATATGTCATTTCCGACAATTTATTTGATGGCACAACATTTTCTTTAAACCTATTTACCAACATCTATAAAGGCGAAGGTGCACAAGAGGAACAAACGGTAAAATTCCACCTTTACTCCCTCTCTAAGGGCTATTATAATTATATTTATACCCGAAATTTATATTTTAAGGCCAAAGGCAGTTTTTTTGCACAGCCTGCTCAGGTGTATTCAAATGTAGAAAATGGGATTGGTATATTTGGCAACTATGCCATAGCAACAGATTCAATAAAACTGGCGAACTAAGGTACTAGTAAGCCTAAATTTTCGGCCAGTTTAAGTGTTGTAATGGCCCGTTTTACTACGGGTGGATCAATCATTTTTGTACCAATAGAAATTACTCCAAGCCCTTTTTCTTCTGCGTCTTTAAAAGCCGCTACTATTTGTTGTGCTTTTTCAATTTGAGATTTTTCGGGGGCAAAACTCTCATGAATTGGGGTAATTTGCCGAGGGTGAATGCAGCCCATACCTTCAAAACCTAAGGCTTTTGATATTTTTACATTTTCACGCAAAGCATCTTCGTCTGCCACGTCGGAAAACACAGAGTCAATAGGCTGTATTCCAGCAGCTTTGCAAGCATTTACAATTCGGGTACGGGCGTATAAGGACTCTTTGCCTTGAGCGGTGCGTTGCGTGCCAAGGTCGGCCGTAAAATCTTCTAAGCCAATGGCCAAAGCCACTACATTGCTTGATGCAGTAGCTATTTCAAAGGCCATTTCTACCCCCAAAGCACTTTCAATTATTGGCATAAAATAAATGGGGTAGCTAAAATTATGCTTTTTACGCTGGTCGAAAATGTTTTTTTCTGCAGCTATAATTTGGCTTGCCGATTCGCATTTTGGTATCAAAATTAGATTTACATAATGTGCTGCAATGGCATCAATATCCTCAAGCCCTGCGGGCAGTTGGTTAATGCGTACCATGCGTTCTGCACCATAAAAATTAACTGAGCGTAAAGCGTTCCGTACTAAAATTTTAGCCTCTTCTTTTTTATTGAATGCTACGGAGTCTTCCAAATCTAAAATAATAGCATTGGGTTGGTGCAAACCTGCGTTAAGCATCATACTTGGGGAGTTGCCTGGCAGGTATAGGCGAGAAAACCTGAAGCGGTCTTTTTGGGTGGCGTATTTATTTTCATCGAGTATATCCAAAAGGAACTCTTTTTTAGACCCTGTGGCTTTCCGAATTACGGCCTCTACTCGTGCGGCAAGTGTAAAATCTAACGAGCCGGCATCTACAATTGAAATTTTGCAGTTTTCGATTTCATAAAATTTAAGAATTTCATGAGTGAGTCTTCGCATGGCTTTTCCATACATTACTTCAACTTTGCTTTTTAGTTCTACACAATTTCCTCCGTCAGCGGTAAGTTGGAAACGAACAAAACAGTCCGACCGATTTTTTTTCCCTTCATTTCCTGCAGTATAAATAGTATTTGCCATAATTCTTTTTTTTGCAAAGGTATTAAATATCCAATTTATAAAATAATCCTTTTGCATTAAATTCTGAAATATTTTTTAGATTTGCATTGGCAATAAAAATATTAAAATGACAAAAGAAGAACGCTTATTACTCATTCATCAAATTTACAGTCCTTCTGCCCCTGTGGAAGTAATAGACCTTTTTGCAGGACGCAAAAAGGAACTTTTAAATATCCGAAAAACGGTGCAAGAAAAAGGGCAACATGCAGTTGTTTTTGGGCGGCGTGGTGCAGGCAAAACGTCGCTTATAAATGTATTGAACCAAATTTTTACTAACGTTTTTGTGGTAAAAGTAACGGCTAGCCGCAACGACACTTTCGAGGATTTGTGGGACAGGGCAGTAAGGAAGGTAAAATACCCTGAAAAGGTACAAAAAATTGGTTTTAAAAGCGAATTTGCCGAAGAGCTAGTGTCTTTGTACCTGCCCGATAAGCGGGATATTTTGCCTGGTGATATTGCCGAAATGTTTGCAGATGTTGAGCAGCCTCTCCTTTTTACTTTTGATGAGTTTGATTGTGTGGAAAATAAAACCGCCAAAATTAAAATGGCGGATACCCTAAAAACCTTATCGGATAATGCCCCAAATGTTACGGTTTTAATTTCGGGGATTGCAGAAAATGTAAATCAGCTTGTTGGGTTTCACCCGTCCTTGGAGCGTTGCATTCGGCAGGTGGAGTTGGCACTTATGCAAGCTAGCGAGGTGGAATTATTTTTAAAGATGTGTATGCAAATTACAGAAATGCACATTCGTAAAGAGGTGCTTAGGCAAATTACAGAGTATTCGGCAGGCTTTCCGCATTATGTGCATTTGCTTGCAAAATTTTCGGCACAAGAAGCTGCGGCTAATGGGGCAACGATGATTTTACAACCGCATTTTAATAGGGCAGTAACTTTAAGTATCGAAAATTCGAGCCATAGTTTGCGGTCGGCTTATAAGCTGGCGGTAAAATCGTCTAAGGCAAAAAACAGCTACGAAAATGTATTGTTTACTATTGGAAATACACCGCCCGATGATGGCGAATCTTATTCGCCAGACTTTCTTTTGGAGCACTACAATAGGGCTTATAATGCAAATTCAAAATCAATAAAATACAACTTGGGCATGCTTTGCCGAAAAGATAGAGGGGAAATTTTAGAAAAATCGGGGCGTTCGGAAACCCTGCGGTACCGCCTAAAAAACCCATTGATGCGTGCTTTTATTAAACTGAAGATACATACAGAAGGGGGGGAGACTTATATAATCGCCAAAACAAAAAATGCAAATAAATAAAACCAAAAGTGCAAAATAAGAATCACACACAAATATTTAACTTACAAAAAAAAGCTACAATCATAAGATTATAGCTTTTTTTTTATAGTTACTGGATGTCGTAATTAGCTGTAAGTACCTCCCTCTTTCGCTTGCCTTTGTTGGATATGCCACCGTCAAACTATCTAAAAACCCACCCGGAAATTATTAAAAACCGGCTAAGTACATGACAATTTTTTAACGTAACAAAAATAGAACACTGATTACTATGACTGTTATGATAATTTATGATTTTTTTATCTGCAAAA
>CAMZKQ010000167.1 GCA_947311265.1 uncultured Chlorobiota bacterium
GGTACGGTGTTTGGAATATCTGCAAAAAGAGCGGCTTGGCGGGCTGGTGCTTGCCCAAGGTTGGCGGCAATTACATTGCCCATAAACACTTCATTTATGGCCTCTGGGCGGATACCTGCTTTGCTAATTGCTCCTTTAAGTGCGGCTGTTCCTAGCTGTGTTGCAGGCACTGTGGAGAGTGCACCGCCAAAACTTCCTATTGCAGTTCTTGCTGCCGATACTATATAAACTTCTTTCATGACTATATATAAGGTGTGTAAATTTTCTTCAAACTTAATGATTTTCTTCCAATTTATAAAAAAGTGAGCGAATATTTTATAATCGGTTTAAATTTTAAGCCCAATGATTATAATATCGTCCACTTGTTCTATTTCTTTTTTCCACCCCTCAAACGTTTCATCAATTATTTTTTGTTGGATATTCATTGGGCGTTCTGACGCTTGTAAAAGTAACTGTTTAAAGCGTACGGTTTTAAATTTCTCTCCTGTTGTGCCATTAAATTGGTCGATATAGCCATCGGAAAAGAGGTAAAGTAAATCGTCTTTTTTGAGCTGAATATGTGTATTTTTAAATGGGCTTTCTTTTTTATAAATGCCAATGGGCTGGCGGTCGGCTTTAAGTTCTATAAGTGTTTTTTCGGGAAATGATGCTGTATTATGGAACGTTATTCTTTGGTGTTCGGAAAAATCACTCTCGCTTATTTTGTCGGTATGGCGAATGATGTATAGGGGGTTGTATGCACCTGCAAATTGTAGTATATTTGTGGTTTCTTCGATTACGCAAAGGGCAATATCCATACCATCTTTGGAGCTTTTAACGCCATGGGTTTGCTTAAGTGCTGTTTTTACTTGATGCCTAAGTTCATCAAGCAAATCGCCTGCTGATGCGAGTTCGGGACGGCGAATTATCTCATTTAGAAACGAAATGCCTAACATACTTACGAATGCTCCGGGTACTCCATGTCCTGTACAATCTGCAACGGCAATTACTTTATATTTTTTCTGCTCCCTTGTAACTTCTTTTACCCAATAAAAATCGCCACTTACAATGTCTCGTGGTCGGTAGTAAATAAAATTATTTGTAAAGAGTTGGTTCATTACCTCTTTTTCTGGCAGGGCGGCTTGCTGTATTCTCTCGGCATAAACGATACTGTCGGTAATGTGTTTTTTTTGCTTTAATACAAGTGTGTGCTGTGCCGAAATTTTGCTTAGGTGTAGTTCTATTTTATCTTTTGATTTTTGAAGTTCCTCATTTTGGGTGGCTATTTCTTCTCGGTGCTGAAAAAGTTGTCTATTTTTTTTGCTTAGTGCATCGTTGGCTTTTCTTTTGGAGTGTAAGAAGTAGAGGACAATAAAAATCACGATAAGTAATACTCCAAGCCCACCAATTAGCATAAACATTTGGGTGCGTTGTACTTGTTTTTCTTGTTCTTCTATTTTTGCATTTTTGGTTAATAGTTCAATCTCTTTTTGCTTTTTTCCTGTTTCGTATTTTACTTGCATATTGGAGAGTAAGTTCCTATTTTTCTTTGAAAACAGTTGGTCATGTGCCATTTGGTAACGGGATAGGTACACATCGGCACTATCTACTTTTCCTAGCCGAAGGTAGGCAATAAGGTAGGTTTGGTAGAGGTGCTTTTTGTTGTCCAAAGTGAGTATTCTTGGGCTTGATTTTTCGGCTTCTTTTAGGTACTTTATGGCTTTGGCAGGTTGCTTTATTTTGTTGTACACTTTTGCCAGTTCTATAGAAATTCCTATGATTTTTTTGAATGACTTTGTACTCTTTGCAATATCAAGGGCTTTTTCGTATTGCTCAATTGATTTTTTCATTTGTTTTTTTTCAAAATAAGCAGAGCCTAAATTGCCAAGCGTGATGGACATTTGTTTTTTGTTGCCTGTTTTTTCTGCAATAGTTAATGATTTTTCAAAATATTCTATTGCCCTATCGTATTTATTTGTGTAGGTGTAAAAGCTTCCTATGCGAGAATATACATCAGCAATTTTTACTTGATTTTCGGTAGTTCTATAAATCTCGAGGGCTTGGGCATATTTTTCTAACGAGGTATCAAAGTTTTTTTGTTTTTCGTAGATGGCGGCAATATTCATCAGTGTTTGTGCCTGTCCTTCTTTATCGCCTTGGCGTTTTTTTATTTCCAAGGAAACCACATAGTTTGCGAGTGCTTCGGGGTACTTGCCTTGCTCATAAAATACCGAGGCAATATTATTTTTTATCTTTGCCATACCTATGCTATCACCCAGACTTTCCTTGATTTTATACGAGAGCGTGTAATATTCAATGGCTTCTTCATAAGCACTTATGGCAAAATACACCACACCAAAGTTGTTGTAACTTTGCGAAATACTTAGGCTGTCTTTCATTTTTATTGCCGTTTCTAATGAAACGGCATAATATTCAAGGGCTTCGGAGTGGTTGCTATGCAAATAATTAATGATACCAATATTATTGCTCAGCTTAGAAATGCCAATATTATCATTGAGTTTAGTCGCCAATTTTAAGCCCATTTTTCCGTATTCAATGGCTTTGTTAGGATTTGGGCGGAAGTATTTTTTAAATACCTGTTGGTAAATTCGCACCTTATTAGTGTCTTCGGTAGCCGTTTCCAACTTAGCCAAAAGGCTATCTAGCTGGCTATTTTGGGCATGGGTTGCCAAAAATAGTGTAACGAGGAATAGGAATATCGAAATTTTTTTAAAGTGCATTTGACATATTGTTATAAGGATACCAAAAGTAGTAAAAATAGTTGGATTTAGAAACTTTATTTTTGTGTATTATTCCTTTCCTGTTGGCTTATAAAGTTGGCAATTCATACAACAAATATCAAGCCCAAGGGGATATTTAAAGGCTTATAGAAGTCATTTATTTTAGAAAGGTTGATTATTATTCAAAAAAAAATAATAATTTGTTATATTTGTATTTCTTAATCTAAACTTTCCTTAACACAGCATATTATGGCCAAAAATAAAACCGTAAAAAAAATATTGAAAATCACAGCTATAACTATAGGTGTAATTTTATTAATATTAATTGTTACCCCCTTCCTATTTAAAGGGAAAATATTAAAATTAGCACAAAGCGAAGCCAATAAAAGCCTAAATGCAACCGTAAAATTTGAAGATTTAAACCTATCCATGTTTCGCAGTTTCCCTGATTTAAGTGTGGAACTAGTAGAACTTTCCGTGGTGGGTAAAGACACCTTCAAACTCGATACACTTGCAGCATTCTCCTCGTTCCAAGCAGGCGTAAATGTAATGAGCCTAATTTCGGGCGACGAAATAAAAGTAAACAAAATAATCCTTAACGGTGCCAAAATACACGCCATTGTACTGCAAGACAGTACCGCCAACTGGGACATAATGAAAGCCTCGGGCAGCGAAGAAACCGCAAAAGAAGACTCTACAAAAAAAGAAGACAATGGCGAACCCACAAAATTTAAAGTGAAATTAAAAAAACTAGAAGTCAATAACCTGAATTTAATATTCGACGATAGAAGCTCGGCAGTTTATGCAAAAGTAAAAAACTTTAATTTTAAATTAAAAGGCGATATGAGCCAAGATTTAACCAACTTGGCAATACAAATGGGTATAGAAGAACTTTCGGCAGAAGCCGGTGGGATAAAATACCTGAAAAAAGCAAAGGTAAACTTTAAATCGACCATAGAAGCCAACATGAAAAATTCAGTTTACACACTAAAAGACAATGAATTTTCCCTCAATAAAATAGTGTTAGGATTTGCAGGAACAGTCGCCATGCCCGACACAAATATCGTTACAGACATTACCTTCAACACCACCGAAACAGAATTTAAAAGTGTGCTTTCGCTAATCCCAGCAGTATATGCCAAAGATTTTGAAACCATACAAACCTCTGGAAAATTTGAATTTGACGGCTTTGTAAAAGGCACGTATAATGCCGTAAACCTTCCTGCCGTAGGCATTAATTTTGCAGTAAATGGGGGAAGGCTACAATATCCCGACCTTCCAAAATCGGTCGAAAATATAAATATTGCCGTTGCTATTGCCGTAAAAGAAGGCAATGCAGATTATATTGATGTCGATTTAAAACGCTTCCACATGGAAATGGCAGGCAACCCTATTGATGCCGCAATGCAAATAAACATGACCCCAGCAGACGTAAACATGGCAGGCAATATTAAAGGTAAAGTAGAGCTAGCCTCCATGGCAGATATTGTACCACTAGAGGATACTAAAATGAAAGGCACAATTGCACTAGACCTAGATTTAGGGGGCAAACTCTCTGATATTGAGCAAGAGGAATATGGCAGATTTAAAGCCGATGGCACGATGACCGTTACCGGATTTAATATGGGTATGGAAGGTATGCCACCAATAAATATCAACTCTGCAAGCATGGCATTTTCACCACAATTTGTTGATTTAAAAAACCTAGATATGAAAATAGGCAAAAGCGATATGGCACTTTTCGGGCGTATCGACAACCTATACTCCTACATCTTTAAAGACGAATTATTAAAAGGAACTTTTAATTTTAGCTCGCAATTGCTCGATTTAAACGAACTCATGGGCGATGAAAGCACAACTCAAACAACCGAGGAAAACGTAGGCAGTACACAAACTAGCGAAAGTAGCGGGGCAATAGAAGTACCGTCAAACATAGATTTTGTATTGAATACAAGTATTGCCAAAATGCTTTACGACAAACTCGATATAACTAATGCCTCGGGCAGCGTAGTGGTACGCAATAGCCGAGTAAACCTAAGCAATTTTATAATGCACCTGCTCGATGGCTCAATGGCAATGAACGGCTTTTACGACTCAAAAAACAAAGCTAAACCAATGGCCGATTTCCAAATGGATATTAATGGTTTCCAGATTTCTAAAACTTACGATGCCTTCACAATTATACAAGAAACCGCACCAATTGCCAAAAACTGCTCGGGAAAAGTATCTATGGGTATGCAGCTAACCACAATACTAGATGCCGAAATGGCACCCATTATGAGTACCGTAAACAGCCGAGGCAATTTCATATCTGATAATATTAAAATTAATAATAATGGGATATTAAACCAGCTAGGTTCAAAAATAAAAATGAACAAATACAGTAAACCTACACTTAATAATTTAAACGTAAACTTTAAAATTAAAAACGGAAATATTATAATCGAACCTACTGAATTTCAATTCGCAGGCTCAAAAGCCAGCTTTTCTGGCACGCAAAATTTAGACAAAACAATCCTTTATAATTTGAGCTTAAGCGTGCCAGCAGGCGCCGCTAAAAACGTACTCTCAAAACTAGATTTAGCTTCGGGCAACGAGAACATTTCGGTAACCGCAGTAATTGGCGGTACGGTGGATAAACCAAGGCTGAAAGAGTTTAAAAGCGGCTTGGTGGACGATGTGAAAGATGCAGTAAAAGAAGTGGTTGAAGAGGTGAAAGACCAGGCTAAGAAAAAAGCAGCACAAATTCTTGCTGCCGCAAGAAAAAAGGCCGACCAAGTAATTGCAACGGCAGAAAAAGCCGGAAAAAAAGGACGAGAACAAGCCAAAATAGCAGGCGATAAACTAATTAGAGAGGCAGACAATCAAGGCAAACGCCTCATAAAAAAAGCCAACAATACCTTTGCCCGAAAAGCCGCAAAAATAGCAGCTAAGAAATTGGTAGAACAAGCCAAAAAACAATCCCGAAACTTACAAAGCAAGGCCAAGAAAAAATCGGACGAGCTAACAAGGGCTGCCAAAAATAAAGCCGACCAAATCATAAAAAAAGCAGAAAGAGAAGCTGCTAATGCCTAAATCTGACTAACAAAATAAAGACCATGAAGGCAGTATTGCACAAAGCAGCAACTCGATGGCAGGTCAATCATGGTTGGCTAGAAGCAAAGCACTCTTTTAGTTTTGCAAATTATTATAACCCCGAACGAATGCACTTTGGCGTGCTTAGAGTGCTTAATGACGACAAGATAGCCCCTGCTAGGGGCTTTGGCACACACCCACACGACAATATGGAGATTATTTCCATTCTTCTGGAAGGCGATTTGGAGCATAAAGATAATATGAGCAATGGCACAATTATTAAGCAGGGCGATGTGCAAGTAATGAGTGCAGGAAGCGGAATTACACATTCTGAATTTAATGCCAATAAGGATAGAAATGTGAAATTATTACAAATTTGGCTTTTCCCCAATAAAACAAAATGTCCCCCCTAGATACGACCAAATTTCGCTAAAAAATATAAAATGCAACAATGCACTCTATCAAATAGTATCCCCAAATAAAAACGAACAAGGCATTTGGATACATCAAAATGCTTGGTTTCATTTAGGCGAATTTGATAAAAAAAAGAAAATAACTTACACGCTTAAAGATAAATCTAATGGCGTTTACGCATTTATCATAGAAGGCAACGCAAGCATTTCTGGGCAAGCCCTATACAAGAGGGACGGTTTTGGCATTTGGGATATTGGTAAAATAGAAATTGAAACAAGCCCCGGCACACAACTACTATTAATGGAAGTGCCTATGACCATTTAGGTTTAGCAACCTTCAAGCAATTCATTGATATATTCTTCTTTAAAGCCGGGAAAGCTAGTTACAAATTGAATTTTTCCATAAATTTTTGATACAC
>CAMZKQ010000168.1 GCA_947311265.1 uncultured Chlorobiota bacterium
GCTTCAAGAAAAATTCTCGCAAGGAAAACTACGCATCTCTCAGCTAGAAAGTAAAAGGGAAGGCTATGCCGATAGCATCAGCAAAATTATTACAAATTTACAGTACAGCGATATTATCCGCCAAAAAATTGAACATATACAAGAGGCTCATGTGGAGATGATTGGTAAACTTCAGCTGCTAGAACAGGACGATAGCAGAAATTTTAATTTGCACATGTTGCAAATAAAAGATATTGCAGATTTGCAGGTTGCCCAGCTAGTACGCACTAATAAGGAGTACCAAAATGCAGTCGAAATAATTTCGGAGAAATTCTCGGAAATTGCTTACGAAATGAACCTTCTGACTAAAGATACGCTTAAATTTTCGGGGCAAACCATCGTTAGCGAACGCTTTTATACCGATTTCTATTTTATTGAGGATTTTCTTAACGAAATTCAAATCCTTACAGAAAGTTTTGTTGAAGAAAATTTAGATATAATTACGGAAAGTGAAAATATTATCCCTCAATTTAAAATTTTTCAAGATCACTTTTCTAAACTCAAAGAAATAGACACAATTGTAACAGGGGCAGCAGATAACGTCCTTAGAAAATCCGAAGCACTGCAAGATAAAGGCTATGATTTAAAGGATATTATTCGCCAAATTAAAAATGTAGCAGAATCCACACGTTCTAATATGAATAATTTTTCTAAATATTATTTACTTTGTGAACAGAATATTAAAGCACTTAATTTTACTAGTTCGGGCAAAAATTTCCCAAATACAAGTAACTTTTCAAGCGATATAAAGGCCATTCAGAACGAAACTAATAAAAATAATAAAATTATCACTAAGATACTGGTAGAAACCGAAAGCCTTGAGAAAAAAGTAGCCAATGAAATAAAAACAGCAATTACAAAAATTAAATATTACGATTTTTACGAAGAAACTGCTGGCGAAATTATAAACCAATTACAGCACCTATATAATAAAATTGAAATTGATAAAAGTGTAGATATACAAAAATTAAAAGAGGAAAATTTAAAGAAAAGTGCAGATTCCTACACCATGAAAAGCGAAAGGGATACACATAACACCGTAGTGTTTGGTGAAAATGCACCACAAAATGAAGAGGACGAAGACGAAATAGAATTTTTCTAAAGAATAGCAATTATGATAAATATTGAAGTAAAGGCTAGCGAAAATGAAAAGGTGGCTAATATTATTGTGCAGGGCGATGTAACGCTTCGCTGGGTAGGCGAAATAAAAGCCCCCCTAATAGATGCACTTAAAAAATATCAGGAATTTAAAATAAATTTTGTAAATATGACTGCTCTTGATTTGGCAGGTGTGCAAACAATAATAGCATTAAAAAAATCAGCAAAGCAAGAACAAAAAAAAATAACCACCTTGGCAGAATTAGACGAAAATACAGAGCAATTGCTAATAAACAATGGCTTTTCTAAGCTGTTTGACCAAGAAAAAGAGTAACAATACTTATGCAAAGGATTGCTAATGTGCAGTTAATTTGAAAAACTACTAAATAAAATAAAAAACAGGCTTAGTCGGCCAAAATATAATATATAAAAAATTATGGCTAAAACAATTCTAATAGTTGACGATTCTGAAAGTATCCGAGAGGTCGTTAGCTTTACACTCGAAAATGCAGGCTACAACGTACTCGTTGGTATTGATGGCAAAGATGCCCTGAAATTCTTGGACGGGCAAAATGAAATTGACCTTTTAATTACCGACCTTTATATGCCTAACATGAACGGTATAGAGCTAATCCGGCACGTACGAGCAGATGCTAACTACCAGCGGATTCCCATTTTATTTTTAACCACAGAATCTCAACGAGATAAAAAAATGGAAGCAAAAGCAGCAGGGGCAACAGGTTGGATTATTAAACCTTTCGTGCCTGCAAAACTCCTTTCGGCACTAAATAAGGTATTACGATAGCAAGCAAGTTAAATGCAACTTATAAAGCACTCACTCTACTAATAGTAGTGCTTATAGTTTTTTTGTATCTAAAAAAGAAGTAACCCCACCCCGGAGTTCAACAGATTAGTGTGTAACTAGTTGAAAATAAACATAAAAGAACAATCTTAAACAATGGAAACAATTCTAATAGTTGATGATTCAATTACCATACTAGACATGCTTACACTTACATTGCAAAAAAATAACTACAGAGTAATTTCTGCATCAGGAGGGCAAGAGGGATTAAAACAACTCAATGGGCAAAAAATAGATTTAATTATTGCCGATTTATATATGCCCGAACCCAATGGCATAGAATTTACTAAAATTATAAAATCAAACCCAGAGTACAAAACGACCCCCGTTATTTTACTCACCACAGAGTCCGACAGAGAGTATAAAATGAGAGCAAAAGCAGCCGGAGCGGCAGGCTGGATAACAAAACCATTTTTGCCAGAAAAACTAATAAACGCTGTAAAAACTGTACTAAAATGATGAAACAATTTAGAGATAAGTACAAGCAAGAAGCCAAAGGAACGATTGGGAAAATTAATGAAATTTTACCAAAACTTATTGAAAACCAGAAGGATAGCTCAATGCGGTACGATATTTTTAGATATGTACACTCCTTAAAAGGCGGCGGGGCAATGTTTGGCTTTGAAGCCCTTAGTACCCTTGCAGGGAAACTCGAAAATGCCTATGATAAATATAGAGAAAATACAGACACTATCCCCAATGCCCTTTTTGAAATTACCAAAGAAGCCTCGCCTTTCTTCCTCGAACTACTCGATTTGGAAAAAGTAAATAAAGACAAAATTAAACAATTTCAAAACCAATTGGAACTCAAAATTGAAGCACTCGGTGCTTAACTCAAACTTCAGACTAATACAAGATGGATCAGTTTCAACTGAAATTTATAGACGAAGTCACAGACCTTATTAATGCACTCGAAAGTTCAGTTTTAGCACTAGAGAATCGAACCGAAGACCAAGCATTAATAAATGAAATTTTTAGGGTAATGCACTCCCTAAAAGGGGGAGGAGCAATGTTTGAATTTTATCAAATTAGCGAATTTACACACGACCTCGAAAACATCTACGACAAAGTTCGCCTTGGCGAAAAAAAAGTAGAACGCTCCCTACTAGATATTACACTAGACTCGGTGGACCACCTTCGCCACCTACTCGACGAAGAATTAGCCCAAAGCCCAGACGTACTAGAAACTCATAAAACACTTACCAAACGAGTAGTTGCAGAACTAGGAGAAATCCAAAATACAGCAAACCCCAGCTCGCAAGATAACAAAGAAGCCCCACACGGACTAAAAACCTACTACCTCCTTTTTAAACCCGCCAAAGATATTTTCGACAATGGCACCAACCCCCTTTATCTGGTAGATGAAGTTTGCGAACTAGGAAAAACACTCACGTTTGCTCGGACACACGATATACCAAAACTAGAGACATTTAACCCCCTTTTGTGCTACACCTACTGGGAAATATTTATTCAAACCTCGCTAGACCAATCTGAAATAGACGATATTTTTATGTTCGTGGAAGACCAATGCGAAATTATTAACGAAGAAATTGCTCAATTACCACTATTATTAAATGAAAGTTTTACAAATAAAGTCAATAAAAATGCCCTAGAAAACAGCATACAATTTAATTTAGAACAACTAAAAAAATGGGCCAAAGAAGCAGAAGAAAACACCTCTGAAACCGAAATTATAGCAGCTGAAACCACCCTTGTAAAAGAAAAAATACAAAAATTTACCAAAGAAAGTAAAATTGCAAGCATACGTGTAACGGCCGATAAAATAGACCTTTACATGAACATGGTAAGCGAGCTAGTAACCGCACAAGCTAGCCTAAAACTATTCTCTTCAAAGCTTAAAAACACCACACTGCTTGAAATTGCCGAAAATTTTGAAAACATTACCACACAAATGCGTGATAACGCATTAGGCATGTCGCTTATCCCGATAGAAAATATGACTATGCGGTTCCGCCGCCTCGTGCGAGACTTATCGCAAGGCTTGGGGAAAAAAATAAGTTTCGTAACCGAAGGCACTGATACAGAGATTGATAAAACACTTGTAGAAGGGCTAACCGACCCACTAATGCACATTCTTCGTAACAGTATCGACCACGGTATAGAAACCGTTGAGGAACGAAAAAAAGCAGGCAAATCAGAGCAAGGCAAAATTACACTCCGTGCGTTTTACTCTGGCTCCAACGTACATATCGAAATAGAAGACGACGGCAAAGGCATTGATGCAGAAAAAGTAAGACTAAAAGCAATAGAAAAAGGCTTAATTTCGCCCGATGAAAAACTAACTGACAAAGATATTTTTGCCCTAATATTTCGCCCCGGATTTTCAACGGCCGAAAAAGTAACCGATGTATCGGGTAGGGGCGTGGGTATGGACGTGGTACGCCGCTCAATTGCCGACCTGCGGGGCGAGATAGAAACAGAATCAAAAATTAATATAGGTACAAAAATTACAATAAAACTACCACTAACCCTATCCATTATCGACGGGCTTTTGGTGCGTATTTCAAACACCTTTTATATAGTCCCACTCTCCTCAATTGCCAGAATACACGAACTGAAATTTAGCGAACTTAAAACGGCATACAACAACATCGCAACAATTAACGATAGGCAAATCCCATTTTACCTCTTGCGAGAAGAACTAGAAATAGATGGCAATTACCCCGAAGAAGTACAATTTATCCTTGTCAAATACAGAAATAAAGAAATTGGGCTTGTTTTTGATATTATAGAAGGCGAATACCAAGCCGTACTAAAACCACTAGGAAAACTCTACAAAGACCACGATATAATTTCAGGCGCATCAATATTGGGCGATGGCACAATGGCACTGGTGCTAGATACTAACAAAATTATAGATAAATTTTCTGCCAACTAACGACACTAAAAATGATAGAAGAAGATAAAATAACAAACACATTTCTAACCTTTCGCTTAGGCGAAGAGGTATTTGCTGCAAATATAGAAAAAGCAAGCAATATTATCGAGATGACCACAATTACAAAAGTACCCCGCTCGCCAGACTACATGAAAGGCATTATCAACTTGAGAGGCACTGTATTGCCAGTAATAGAAACCCGAATGAAATTCGGCATGGAAGCAAAAGAGTACACCAGAACCACAGTTATTGTCGTTTTTAATGTTGATATTGAAGGCGAAAAATCAATCGTTGGTGCAATTGTGGACGAACCAGGGAAAGTTATCGAAATTGCAGAAACCGATATAAAACCACCCCCAACGGTTGGGGCAAAATATAAATCGGAACTCATAAAAGGCATGATAAAAACAGAAGACCAAGATGACTTTATAATGCTACTAGATATAGATAAAGTGTTTTCGATGGAAGAACTGTTGCACATAAAAGAAACCACAAAAGAAATTAAAGACAAGGAACTATGAGCCCAGAATTAATAAAGCTATTAACTTATCTTGTTGTAACAATGCTAATAGGCTTGCCTTTTGCATTAGTTTTAGTGAGGATTATCTTTAAAAAATCAATTTTAACAAAAATTCCTTCACTAATGCTTATTGCTGCATATTTACTAAGTATTTGCGGAGCAATGGTTATTTATTTTGATGAAATTCATCAAATATGGATAGCTCCATTAGGCTCTGCTATATTAATTATAAGTATTATTTTGATGAAAAGGCTTACAGTACGCCCTATTCAAAATTTACAAAGTAAAATTACTGAGATTTCAAAAGGAAACCTAAACGTTAGCATCGAAGTTGATATAGAAGAGCTAAAATCAAATAATGAAATTAGCCAAATAAATATTGCCCTATCAGAGATGACCAAAAACCTAAAAGAAATTGTTAGTGAGATAAAAAAAGCATCAACTTCTATCAATAATTCAGGGCGAGATTTGAATGCCGGCTCATTGCAAATGTCGCAATTAGCATCAGAACAAGCCGCTTCGGCAGAAGAAGTATCTGCCTCCATGGAGCAAATGACCGCAAGCATACGCCAAAATGCAGACAATGCCGTAAAAGCAGGAAAATTAGCAAAAAAATCGGCAGTAAAAACCGAAGTAAGCAATAAAAATGTACAAAAATCAACCGAAGCACTAGCACAAATTGTTAAAAAAATTGATATTATAAACGACATCGCCTTCCAAACCGATATACTATCGCTAAATGCCTCTATCGAGGCATCAAAAGCAGGAAGCCACGGCAAAGGCTTTAATGTAGTAGCTCGGGAAATTAGAAAATTAGCAGATAAAAGTAAAACTGCCGCCTTGGAAATTGAAAAACTATCAGTATCTAGCATGAATATTGCAGACAGAACTGGGCGGATTTCCAAGCAAACTGTGCCAGATATTAAAAAAACAGCCACGCTGGTTTTAGAAATTTCAGAAGGCAGTTTGGAACAAGATGCCGGAGCAACGCAGGTAAATAATGCCATACAAGAACTTAATTCTGCAACGCAGAAATTTGCAGCCGTTTCGGAAGAACTATCGGTAAACTCTGAAGAATTAGTACAATTAGGAATTTTTTTGAACAGTAAAATGGCATTTTTTAAAGTCTAAGACATAATACTACTATGAAAAAAATAGACTCTTACTTTGATAATTTAGCAACAAAAAAGAAGTTCTTTATTGCTTTCGGAAGCGTGGCTTTGGTATTTCTATTTGTGCTAGTTTGGACACTAATTAATATAGCCGCCACACGGGCTAAATTTATCAAAAGCGTGCTTGTCGAAGAAGTGAAATCAGAACTGGAAAATTGTAGAGCTGAAAATTATCAATGGATTTTATCAAATATAAATAGCTTCTGCCTAAGCAAAAATAAAGAAAAAATAGAAAGTAGTAGTTTGAATAAATTTTTAAAATCAGAACAAAGAACAATAATTACAAATCAATACCCAAGGCTTAAAAATAACTTTGAAAACTTAGAAACCCAGTATAAAAAATTAAATCAAGAAATTAAAGCATTACATATAAAATATCAAACAGAAGAAAATAAAACGAAGGCGATTACTGAACTAAACGCACTAGTGAAAAATAGCCTTACAGACAAGGCAATCATTCTATTACTTAACGAACTCGAAAAAGAAACCGCAAAAGAAAAAGTATTAGGCAGACCTGCTTTTTTGTTAGCAAGCATTTTGGTACTTACCCTTTTGGCAGTATTGGTTACTTTTCTGCTTGTAAAAATACTGGTAAGGCAGACCATAGCCCCTATAAATAGTATCGCAGAATTTGCAAAGAAGCTGGAAAAAGGAGATGTTTCGGCAACCATTAATATGGCAAGGAAAGATGAATTTGGAGATTTGGCAAAGGTTTTAAACCAAATGATTAACCAAATACACACAGTAATTACAAGTATTACAGAAAACACAAACAACTTTGCTAGAGGAAGTCAGGAATTTTATAAAAATTCGATAATTATTTCCGAGGGAGTATCCAGACAACTCACTTCAACTAGTAAATTAGCAGCTGCTATGGAACAAATAGTAAAAGATATTAAACAAAACAACACAGATGTAGAAGAAGCAGACATACTTATTTATAAGATTGCTGAAAATATGGAAGAAAGCAACACCAAAGTAACCGCAGCAGCACAGTTAGTAAAACAAATTGTTCGCAAAATAAAAGTCGTCGATGATATTGCATTCCAAACCAATATACTTTCGATAAATGCCTCCATTGAGGCACACCGTGCAGGGGTTCAAGGAAGAGGCTTCGGTATAGTGGCCTCCGAAATAGGACATCTGGCAGAAAATAGCAAAAAATCGGCCAACGAAATAGAAAAATTATCACAGCAAAGCTATGATACCTCACTTGTATCTGCCGAACTTATTGAATCTCTTGTGCCAGAAGTCGGAGCTATTGCACAACTTATTTTGGATATTGCACTAAGTAGCTCCGAGCAAACTTTTGGAGTTGAACAAGCCCAAATAGCAACACAAGAATTAACCGGTGTTACAAATAAAAGTGCGATAGCAGTGGAGCAAATGGTAGAAAAAACAGTAAGCCTTACCCAGCAGGCTAATAATTTAAAAGAACTTATAACCTTTTTTAAAGTAAAATAAATAAAAAGAGTGAAATTTAACATCAACATACCGAAGCTCAAATTTAAGCTAAATTTAAAACAAAAATTTCTTTGGCCAGTTATTTCTGCAATCTTTATTGTATTTGTAATTACCGTGGGCTACCTGATTATAAATGTGTACTATAAATCAATAGAAACCAGAAAAGAAAACCTCAACCTATACGCTGCACAGCAAGCCGAAAAAATAGCAACAATATCAAAAGAAGAACTAGCCGTAGCCAGAACAATGGCGACCACTTTTGAATTACTAACGGAAGATAATAATTTAAAAAGA
>CAMZKQ010000169.1 GCA_947311265.1 uncultured Chlorobiota bacterium
AAAATTTGAACGAACTGTTATACAACTGAAAAAACATATAAGTTATTGTTAATAACTGTTTTATGTAAATCTGTAACGATTGCAAAATATTAGCAAATCATTCTTTTATTTTTAAAATTTTAGTTACTTTTGTAGAAATATAAAGAGTATTCATAATAAAAATAGATACCATGGCAAAAGCAAGAGGAGCTATTGTGGTAAACACCGAAAAATGTAAAGGCTGCAACCTTTGCGTAGTAGCGTGTCCTACCGATGTAATAGAACTGCACGAAGATGTAAATGCAAGAGGGTTTCAATACGCCTACCCAGCACGCCACTACGACTGCACAGGCTGTGTAAGTTGTGCAATGGTTTGCCCAGATTTAGTAATTACAGTTTATCGTGCACCAAGAGTAAAAAAAACGGCTTAATTTCCATGCGAAATTTTAAGCCGTTTTTTCTTTAACTAATTTTTTTCCTAGAAAGGCAACCATAGCTTAAACTAGGATTTCATACTTTTAAAACCACCCAAAAGAATGGAAGAAGTACACTTAATGAAAGGCAACGAAGCACTTGCCGAAGCCACTATAAGGACAGGAGTAGATGCCTATTTTGGCTACCCAATTACCCCGCAATCCGAGGTCTTAGAGTATTTGATGAATGAGCAGCCACACCTACGTACAGGCATGGCCGTTTTGCAAGCAGAAAGCGAGCTAGCCGCCATAAACATGGTGTACGGAGCAGCAGCTTGCGGTAAAAAGGCAATTACAAGCTCCTCAGGGCCCGGTATTAGCCTAAAAGCAGAAGCAATATCCTATATTGCTGGGGCAGAACTGCCTTGCCTTATCGTAAATGTAGTACGTGGTGGCGCCGGGCTGGGTACAATTCAGCCTTCGCAATCGGACTATTTTCAGGCCGTAAAAGGCGGCGGGCATGGCGACTACAAACTCATTGTACTTGCCCCAGCATCGGTACAAGAAATGGCCGATTTTGTAGATTTAGGCTTCAAGTTAGCTTTCAAATATAGAACACCTGCGTTTATCTTATCCGATGGAGTGATTGGGCAAATGATGGAAAAAGTAATACTTCCGCCACAGCAAGAACGCCTCACCGATGCACAGGTAGATGAACTTTATGGCGATTGGGCTACCCTTGGTAAAAAGAAAAATAAGCCAAGAAATGTAATCACTTCCTTGGCACTAAAACCTGAAATACAGGAAGAGCACAATCACCACCTGCAACGCAAGTATGCCGAAATTACAAAAAATGAAACCCGCTTTGAAAAAATTAATTGCGATGATGCCAACTACCTAATCGTAGCTTATGGGGCAAGTGCAAGAATATCGCAAAAAGCGATAACATTAGCCAAAGAAAAAGGACTAAAAGTAGGTATCCTCCGCCCAATTACACTTTGGCCATTCCCTACAGAAGCTATACAGGAAATGGCTAAGCAAGTAAAAGGCATATTGGCAGTAGAAATGAGTGCCGGGCAAATGGTAGAAGATGTACGGTTGGCCGTAAACGGAAAAGTACCAGTAGAGCATTATGGAAGGTTCGGGGGTATGATTCACTCCCCTACAGAAGTATGCAATGCGGTTTTTGAAAAACTGGTTAATTGCTAAAACATTGCTTTTAAACTTTTCATAAATAAAAAACTCAAAAAAAATGGAACAAAGTACTATATCGCCAGAAGAAATTATAAAAACAGGAACGGTGGCCTTTAAACCCACAAAGGCAATGATTGATACCAATATGTCCTACTGCCCAGGCTGTGGGCATGGCGTGGCACACAGGTTAGTAATGGAAGTGGTGGAAGAAATGGGAATTATTGAAGACACTATTGGCATTGCCCCAGTGGGCTGCTCGGTTTTGGCCTACGATTTTATGGATATTGATATGCAGCAAGCCGCACACGGTAGAGCACCAGCAGTGGCAACAGGCATTAAAAGAGTATTCCCCAACAAGCACGTTTTTACCTACCAAGGCGATGGCGACTTGGCAGCAATAGGCACTTCGGAAACTATCCATGCCTGTAACCGGGGCGAAAATATTGTGATTATTTTTGTAAATAATGGCATCTATGGCATGACTGGCGGGCAACTTGCCCCAACCACATTGCCCAACATGAAAACCTCGACTAGCCCTTATGGTAGAGATGTAGATATGACGGGGCAACCGCTTAAAATTACAGAAATGGTAGCCCTGCTACCAGGCGTAGCCTTTGTTACAAGGCAGGCAGTACATAAACCCGGGCTGGTGCGTAAAACGAAAAAAGCCATAAAAAAAGCATTCAAAATTGCAGAAGAAAAAAAGGGTTTGGCATTTATAGAAATCGTATCCAACTGCAACTCGGGCTGGAAAATGCGACCTGATGCCTCTAATATTTGGCTAGAAGAAAATATGTTACCTTTCTATCCGCTTGGCGATATTAAGGGCTAGCCCTTTTTCTGCTTTTAAAAGAGGAAGGCAGACCAATAAATGTTTAATCTAAAAATAAAAATCATGACAGAAGAAGTAATTATAGCCGGATTTGGTGGACAGGGCGTGCTTTCGTTAGGAAAAATATTGGCCTATTCGGCAATTATGCAAGGGCAAGAAGTGAGCTGGATGCCCTCTTATGGGCCAGAAATGCGTGGCGGTACTGCCAACGTAACGGTTATCCTGAGCGATGAAAAAATAAATTCGCCAATTTTAAATGAGTTTGATACCGTAATTATCCTCAACCAGCCTTCGATGGTGAAGTTTGAGAAGGAAGTAAAACCCGGCGGAATTTTGATTTTCGACCCCAATGGCATACACAATCCGCCCACAAGAACGGACATTAAAATATACACTATTGAGGGCGTAAAAGAGGCCACTAAGCTAAAAAATACCAAGACGTTTAATATGATTATAATGGGGGCTTACCTGAAAGTAAAACCAATTCTAGAGCTAGATAATGTACATAAAGGACTAGAAAAATCCTTGCCAACACGCCACCACCACCTAATACCCAAAAATATTGAGGCCATACAAATTGGCATGGAAAAGGTAAAGCCCTATGAGGTAAGCCAAGCCCATTTGCTTAATTAATAGGACTAAATAAATGCCTTTGAAACCACCTAGCTACTTTAATAGCTGGGTGGTTTTTGTTGTTAAATACTTTTTAACAGTTCTTGGATTAATAACAATAAAACCTTATCTTGTAAAAATAATCAAACTATAAAATTATGCCTACTAACGCCCCTATTAACAAACGCACTTTAAGCGAAGACCCACAATATTTTGGCGGATACCTGAACATGGCACGCCATAATGTGTTTTTGATAAACAATAATATTGCAAAGCGATTCAAAAAAAGAGAACTTGAAAAGGAAGATATGATTTCTAGCGATGGTAATTTTATTTCTAGAAGCTTAACAAAAAAAGCAAACCATATTTTTTCGCACTTAATACGGCTTTTGCCGATTGCCAAAGTTTTTGATACAGAGCAACTTCCTGAAACTGAAAAAAATGAATTAAATGAAAATAAAAAAAACGGAAAAGATTTTACAGCATTAAGTAAGTATTTAAAACTCTGTTTTTCAGAACTTAATGAATTTAGAAATGACTATTCACATTATTATTCAGTTGAAAATGAAACGAATAGAAAGGTTATAGTAACTGAAGATTTTTCTAATTTTATTTCAGAAAATTATAAAAGAGCAATAGAATATACAAAAAAAAGGTTTTTGGGTGTTTTTGAAGAACAGCATTTTGAATTGGCAGACTCCATAACACTTTTTGAGAGCCAGGAAATAACTGAAAAGGGATTAGTTTTTTTTATTTGCCTATTTTTAGACCGAGAAAATGCCTTTCATTTTATTAATAAAATAGTTGGATTTAAAGGTACACATACCCCTGATTTTAAAGCAACAAGGGAGGTCTTTTCCGTTTTTTGCATTCGCTTGCCACACAATAGACTGGTAAGTGAAACTCCGAAGCAAGCATTTACCCTAAACATTTTAAACGAGTTGGACAAATGCCCTGCTTTACTTTTTGATGCTCTTACAGAAGCAGATAAAAAAGAATTTTTGCCCAAAATTGAAACTACCGAAAAATTGAAAAATATTGAAAAAGAGAGCTTCCCAAAAGATTTGAAGGAAGAAGATTATGAGGACTACAGAGAAAGTATTACGAAAAGAATAAGGTACAAATCTCGTTTTGAATATTTTGCGTTGAAATATCTTGACAGCACAGAACTAACTAAAAAAGTACTTTTTCAGATAGATTTAGGAAAATATCAAATTGATAAATACGAAAAAGAATTTTTGGGACAAAAAGAAAGTAGAGCAGTTGTTGAAAATATAAAAGCATTTGGGCGGTTAGCCGATTTTGAATTTCCTGAACCAACGGATAATATAAATTTTGATGAGCTTAGAGAAAAAGCAAAACAGTATTCAGAAAATAAAATAAAGGGCAGAATTGAAACAGAAACTTCTGAATTTGAACAATTTGCACCACATTATAATATAGAGCAAAATAAAATAGGGTTTCGTTTTTCCAAAAGGGGGATAAATGTGCCAATATTTCCCTCTTTAAAAAAAGCAAATAAACCTAAAGAGGGCTCCGGTAAGATTGAGAATAAGGTTAAATATCGCCTAAAACAAAGCCTGCCCCATGCTTTTTTGAGTACCCATGAATTGAAAAAACTTGTCCTACTCGAAATGTTAGACACAGGAAAAGCCGAAGCATTAATTGCCGATTTTATTCAAAAAAATGAGGAACAGATTTTTAATGAAAATTTTATTGAAGAAATAAAAAAACAACTTGCATTTAATGATAATTTTAAACGGAAATTTAGAGGTAAGAACACTTTTGCATATTCCAAAGATAAATTAGAAAACTTGACTAACAGAAAAAAAGAGTTAGATATAGTTCTGAAAAATTATAAACTAAATGTAAAGCAAATTCCAAATAGGATTGTAGATTATTGGCTGGACATTGAGGAAGTAAGAGAAAACTCTATCATTGCAAATAAAATAAAAGCAATGAAAAAAGACTGTACCCAACGACTAAAAGCTAAACAAAAAGGAAAAGCCCCAAAAATTGGGGAAATGGCATCTTTTCTGGCTCGTGATATTGTTAATATGGTAATTGATAATAAAGTTAAGGAAAAAATTACCTCTTTTTATTACGATAAAATGCAAGAAGCCTTGGCATTATATGCCGATGATGAGAAACAAAGAGCATTTAATACAATTTGTAGCGAACTAAACCTATTTGACAAAGAAAAAGGACACCCTTTTTTATTGAATTTGCAAATAAACAACATAAAAAATACAGCCGAATTTTACGAAAAATATTTGCAAGAAAAAGGTGCTAAAAAGGCTTCCAAGTGGGTGTATAATCGAAAAGGCAAAAAAGTAAAAAAAGAACAAGATATTTCGTGGATTTATAAAACATTTTACAAAAAAGAAAAGGTTTGGAACGATATAAAGAGAAAAAATGAATACCCAACAAAAGTTGCACTGCCCAAGGATTTATTAAAAATTCCATTGAGCATTAGAAATTTTAGCAAAGAAAAAGAAACTTGGGAAAAGTGGCTTGAAAACAAAAAAGCAATGCCAATAGATTTGCCTACAAATATTTTTGACCATGCACTTACCGAAGTATTAAGAAAAAAATTAGATGCAAAAAATATTAGCTACAAAGCAACCGACAAATACCATTATTTGCTAAAATTGTGGTTCGGTGAAAATAATTTGCAACCGTTCTATAATTACGAACGAGAATATACCGTTTACAACGAAAAAATAAATTTTAGACTTGGCACAAAACCAAAAATAAAAGATTACTTTATAGGAAAAATTGAAAGCATAAAAAAAGTAGAAAATATAAAACGAAGAAAAGAGGGTGGAAGCAACTTACAAAAAGAACAAGTGCTTGCCGTATTTAATAATGCCATTACCGAAAAAGAAAAAGCAATACGCTTTATGCACGAAACTGATAGAGTTATGTTGCTGATGTTAGAAAAACTCTTGGGCTACGAAAGCGAATTGAGCATAAAACTATCTGGAATAAAAACGGCTTTGGGAGAAATAATTGAAATAAGAAAAAAAATATCGGGCAAACTCTCCTTTTTTCCAAACCAAGGGGAAACAATAGAAAAAACAATAACAGACAGGCGTAAACGCAAAGATTTTTCTGTGCTAGACAAACTGCAAGGCGACCGAAGACTGCCCGAACTTTTTGAATATTTTGAGGAAGAAGAAATCCCTTATTCAAAAATAAAAGTAGAATTAGACAGCTATAACAGAAAAAAGAACAGGTTTTTGATATTACATTTGAGCTAGAAAAAACATTGATAGAAAAAGCAAAAGGTAAAATATTAGAAAATTATAAGGAAAATAAAAATGTAACACACGAACCTTATTTAAAATTTTTAGAATTAAAAAAAATTATAAGCAAAGACGAGTTAAAGTTTTTAAAAATTGTAAGAAGCACTTTTTCGCACAATCAATTTCCACCCAAAGAAACAATTAAGCAATTTGTAGATATAAACGATACAAAAACGATTGCAGAGCAAATATTTACAATTTACGATGCTAAAAACCAAGAATTATTAGAAGAAATTAATAAATTATAGCTAATTTTGAACCCGTAAAAATGCCATAACTATCTAAAATACACTACCTTGTAGAGTCTAGGCTGTAACTGCCTTGATTTTGCAAGGTAAACACAGCATACCAAATGCTGGGTTTGCCCCAACACTGCTGTAACTGCCTTGATTTTGCAAGGTAAACACAGCACGGACTTTCGGCTTTTCTATTTTCATATTGCTGTAACTGCCTTGATTTTGCAAGGTAAACACAGCATGTCGGAATAATCGTGCAGTTTGGTAATCGCTGTAACTGCCTTGATTTTGCAAGGTAAACACAGCCTTTATCGATACAATAAAATTTTTCAATTCGCTGTAACTGCCTTGATTTTGCAAGGTAAACACAGCTAGACAGGTCGTGTAGTACACCAAAACAAAGCTGTAACTGCCTTGATTTTGCAAGGTAAACACAGCATATACACATATCCTAAGGCCAAGAATGCAGCTGTAACTGCCTTGATTTTGCAAGGTAAACACAGCTAGCTTCCAACTCTTTTGCTAATTTATCGGGCTGTAACTGCCTTGATTTTGCAAGGTAAACACAGCTTTTGGGTTGAGTATGAGTATTTAAGTTTTGCTGTAACTGCCTTGATTTTGCAAGGTAAACACAGC
>CAMZKQ010000170.1 GCA_947311265.1 uncultured Chlorobiota bacterium
CTTAATTTTGTCATAAAAATCTTAATGAATCTGTGTGCTGTTTCATTTTTTTTGGTACGCTGATTATTAGGATTCTTATGATAATTTATGATTTTGTTTTATCTTAATTTTGTCATAAAAATCTTAATAATCAGTGTGCTATTTATTAATTTCTCAAAATTTTACCCGAAGTAATGAGGCTTTGCATTCGTTCGAGCGTTTTTCGCTGCATACAGAGTTCAAGGAATGCCTTGCGTTCAAGTTCGAGCAGGTATTTTTCTGAAACCTCAGTCATCGGGCTGGAAATATCGCCGCCGGCCATAACGTAGCCTAATTTTTCGGCAATGAGTTTGTCGTGTTCCGACATATATTTTCCGGCAGTGAAAGAATCTGCCCCTACGAGGAACATTCCGTGTACTTCCTTTCCGAGGACTTTAATATCGTTTCTCGGTGCGGGCTGCGTGTAGCCTTTATCATACATTAGCAGAGCTGTTTTTTTGGCGTAGGCCAATTGGTCTGCTTTGTTTACGATAACTTCGTCAATCCCTTTTCGGAGGTATCCCAAATCAAATGCTTCATAAGCTGATGTAGAAACTTTTGCCTGACCTATGCTCAAGTAACGCTTTAAGTAAGCATTGGTTCTTACATCGCCGTCATTAATTTCGTCGCCAAGGCGAAGGGCAAATTCTTTTGTGCCACCACCTCCGGGGATTACGCCTACGCCGAACTCCACGAGTCCCATGTAAGTTTCTGCGTGTGCGATAACCTTATCGGAGTGCATGGAAAGTTCGCAGCCGCCGCCGAGAGCCATTCCGTGGGGTGCGGCAATTACCGGGATTGAGCTGTAACGCAGTCGCATCATGGTATTCTGGAACATTTGGATGGCATAATTTAGCTCGTCCCACTCCTGCTCTACGGCCATCATGAAAATCATACCGACATTTGCACCTGCCGAAAAGTGTTCTGCTTCGTTGGATACTACGATGCCTTTGTAGTCTTTTTCTGCCATGTCAATGGCTTTGTTTATGGCCTGCAGAGTGCCGCCGCCGATGACATTCATTTTTGAGTGAAACTCAATATTTAAAATGCCGTCGCCAATATCGAAGATTGAGGCTTCGCCGTTTTTGTAGAGTACGTTGGTTTCCCGGAGTACTTCGAGCGAAATTTTGTCTTCTTTGCCGGGAATTGTTTTGTAGGATTTTGTCGGAATATCGTAATATTTTTGGATTCCGGCTTCCGTTTTGTAGAAACTTTCTGCACCGCTTTCTTTCATATCCAACACCCATTGGGCAGGTTTGATGCCCATTTCTGTCATTGCTTTTAGGCTGTTGGCAAAACCGGCAGCGTCCCATGTTGCAAAAGGGCCTAACTTCCAGCCGAAACCGGCGTTCAGGGCATCATCTACAGTGTAAATATCGTCGCTTACTTCGGGGATTCTGTTGGAAGCGTAGGCGAAAAGTTTGTAGAATGATTTTCTGTAAAATTCTCCGGCTTTGCCTTTGTCGGCGAGCAGGACGGGCATTCTTTTGGCGAGGCTGTCGATGGCTTTTGCTTTTCCGAAAACGGAAAATTTGGGTTTTGCGTCCACGGTGTATTCCATGGTTGCAAAATCCAAGGTTGGGAATGTTTTTTTGCCTCCGGACATCACTTTCGTGGAAAAGCCTTTTTTTGTTTTTGAGCCGAGCCAGTTGTTATCGAGCATGGTCTGCACGTAGGCCGGGATTTTGAAGGCAGCGTTGCATTCGTCGCTGGTACTTTCTCTGATGCCGTTGGCTACGTGTACGAGCGTGTCCAGCCCTACAACGTCTGCGGTACGGAAGGTGGCAGATTTTGGCCGGCCAATGATTGTGCCGGTGAGTTTATCTATTTCTGAAATTGTAAGTCCGTAGTCTTCCACGTTATTGAACAAATCCATAATGGAATATGTACCGATACGATTGGCAATAAATGCTGGGGTATCTTTGGCAAGAACGGCTGTTTTTCCTAAAAATTTCGAGGCATATCCTGAAAAGAAGTCGATGACTTCTGGGGCGGTTTTGCTGGACGGGATTATCTCAAAGAGTTGCAGGTAGCGTGGCGGATTGAAAAAATGCGTTCCGCAAAAATGCTTTTGGAAGTCTTCGCTTCGCCCTTCGAGCATGGACTCAATGGATATTCCGGAGGTGTTGGTGGTGATGAGTGTTCCTTTTTTTCGGAATTTCTCTACGTTGGCAAAAACTTGCTTTTTGATGTCGAGCCGCTCGATTACGACTTCGATAATCCAGTCGCAGTCTTTGATTTCTTTGAGGTTGTCGTCAAAGTTTCCTGTTTTTATTCGCTTTGCGAATTTCTGGTTGTAAATTGGCGATGGCTTGGATTTCAGTGCGGCTTTCAATGCTCCGTTTACAATTTTATTTCGTACCGCTTTGCTTTCAAGGGAGAGTCCTTTTGCTTTTTCGGCATCGGAGAGTTCTCTTGGGATAATATCCAAAAGTAATACTTCCAATCCTACATTTGCAAAATGGCAGGCAATGCCGCTGCCCATTACGCCTGAGCCTAGGACTGCTACTTTTCTTATTTTTCTTGTCATAATTTTATGTGTATGAGTTATGATATATTCTAGGGTTGTAAGCTACCTTTTTATCTGGTTTAGGTTTTGTATCAAGTTCGGAATGACGTTTTTTTATGGTGTTTCTTGCTTTGCCAGTTCGTTTACTTTGTTTAATACTTCGATAAAGGTTTTCATATCTCGCCGTTTTACTTTATCAAATACTTTTTTATTGAAGTCAATAACTGCATCTTTTGCAACTTGTCGTTTTACTAAGCCCATTTCCGTAAGGAAAATCCGCACGACTCGCTTGTCGGTTTCGCTGGCTTTTTTGTAAATTAGGCCTTTGGTTTCCATTGTTTTTAGTAGGCGACTAAGGCTTGTGGGCTCCATGCCAAGAAGTGGTGCTATTTTGGTGGCTGGTGTGCCTTCTTTTTCGATATGTATAAGAACGTAGGCTATAGTCTGCGATGCGTCGTATCGTAAGGCAATTTTATTGTGCATTTTTGTAAGCGAATGCCAAGTTGCTTTTATGTGAAAATCTACAGTTTGTGTCAAATCCATTACATTTTATTATTATGCGTGCATTGCAATATTATAAAAAAAATACTATGCGTGCAAAGTATTTTATATGTTTTTTAGCTTTTTTTAATTAAAGCGTTTCTTTTTTAAGGAATGGTTTTTGTTTCGCCCTAAAGGTAGGGTTCGGTTTTAATTTGAAATGTTAAATTTA
>CAMZKQ010000171.1 GCA_947311265.1 uncultured Chlorobiota bacterium
CAGGTAAAAGTAATCTCTTTTTCTTAAAAAGTCTAAAAATATTAAAATGATACCATTTTCACCTCCTCGAATCGACCAAAAAATTATTGATGAAGTTACCGACACACTAAAATCGGGCTGGATAACTACGGGGCCTAAAACTAAACTTTTTGAGAAAAAATTAACGGCTTATTGTGGCCATAAATCAACACTTTGCGTAAGCTCTGCCACTGCAGGCTTAGAGCTGATACTAAGGTGGTTTGGAGTGGGCGAAGGCGACGAAGTTATACTCCCAGCTTACACCTACTCTGCTACTGCAAATGTAATTGTACATTGCGGGGCAACCCCTGTTTTTGCAGATGTAAATTCAACCGATTTTAATATAAATGTTGCTGAAATTGAACGCCTAATCACAAAAAAAACAAAAGTAATAATGCCTGTAGATTTTGCCGGATTACCTTGCGATTATCAAGAAATTAACGAATTGGTTAGGGCGGTAGATATAAAAAAATATTTTTGCCCAAAAACGACAATTCAAAAACAACTAGGGCGAATTTTAATCTTATCCGACGCTGCACACTCCCTTGGGGCAGAGTATTATGGCATGAAAACAGGAAGCCTTACAGATATTTCGGTATTTTCTTTCCATGCGGTAAAAAATTTAACAACCGCCGAGGGCGGTGCGATAGCACTTAATCTGCCCCCACCGTTCGACAACTTAGAAATATACAAGTACCTCAATATGTTCTCCTTGCACGGGCAATCTAAAGATGCACTAGCCAAATCGCAAGCCGGAAATTGGCGATACGATATTGTAGAAGCTGGCTATAAGGCTAATATGACTGATATTTCGGCCTCGTTTGGCTTGGTAGAACTTGCTCGATACGAGCAAGATACGCTTATAAAACGTCAAGCTATTTTCGAGCAATATACAAACGCATTTTCTGGCAACAGTTTATTTCAAGTGCCTATCTACCAAACCGAAGCTAAAAAATCGTCTTGGCATGTGTACGCATTGCGAATAAATAGTATAAGCGAAACACAACGAGATGCCATTATTTCAAAAATATTTGAACAGCAAGTATCTGTAAATGTACATTTTATACCTTTACCGATGCTTAGTTTTTACAGGAAACTAGGCTACGAAATTTTGGATTACCCAACGACTTACAACAATTTTTCGCAAGAAATTTCTTTGCCTGTTTATTATAATTTAAGCCATTCGGGTATTGAAAAAGTAATTGTTGCGGTAAAAAATGCAGTTAAAGAAGTCGTGGGCTAAAATTCATCTCCCCGAGATTAAAGCCCTCCAAGAATAAGCCATTTAGAGATGATTCTGAGTTGGAACCTTTTTTTGAAGTGTCTTGAAAATTGATTAGTCTAATTGGCTTACTATTTGAGAAAATAAGTTTATATTTGCCAAGAAGAGGCTAATTTCTCCTCAAATCTTATTGTTTTGAGGAGAAATTACCCATTCTTTTTTGCTTGTTAATAAAACGTTTAGGACGCTATAAATATTCTATGAGTCCGACATAAAAACTAAAAAAAAGAATAATTTACCACCCTGTACGAGTTGTAACTGGCTGGTTTTCAGTTAATAAATTTTAATATTCTTGCAAGCATACGAGGTCAAGCTCTTCTATCAAAAAAATATAAAAATCTAACACTAATATATAATGTCCAACATCTCACAAAAATACCAACCAAAAAATCACCTAAGAATAGTAACAGCCGCCTCGCTTTTCGATGGGCATGATGCCGCCATTAATGTGATGCGACGAATAATACAAGCCTCTGGTGCTGAGGTTATACACTTAGGACACAACCGCTCGGTGCAAGAAATTGTAGATTGTGCCATTCAGGAAGACGTGCAATCTATAGCCATTACGAGTTATCAAGGAGGTCATAATGAGTACTTTAAGTATATGTATGATTTGCTTAAAGAAAAAGGACGACCCGAAATAAAACTTTTTGGCGGCGGTGGTGGAGTAATTTTACCTTCGGAAATTAAAGAGCTACAAGATTACGGCATCACCCGAATTTACTCGCCCGACGATGGCAGAGAAATGGGACTACAAGGCATGATTAACGATTTGATGGAAAAATCAGACTTCCCTGTTCATCATGCAGAATTGCCAAGCATAGAAAAAATACAAGCAAAGGACACCAATTCCATTGCTCGAATGATAAGCCTTGCCGAAAATAAAGATGACACAGCAAAAGCTCAACTTGCCGAAATTAAGCAACTAGCATCAAAAATTGATACTCCAGTAGTTGGAATTACAGGCACAGGAGGCTCCGGAAAATCCTCTTTGGTAGATGAACTTGTCCGCCGATTTCTTGATGATTTTGATGATAAAACCATTGCCATAATTTCCGTTGACCCTTCCAAACGCAAGACAGGTGGGGCGTTATTGGGCGACCGTATCCGTATGAATAGCATCAACAACGAGCGAGTATATATGCGTTCGTTGGCAACACGGCGAGCCAATTTGGCCATGTCGCCATTTGTGCAAGAAGCGGTGGATATAGCCAAACTTGCAGGATACGATTTAATCATTTTGGAAACCTCAGGCATCGGGCAATCCGATACTGAAATTACCGAGCATAGCGATTTGGCAATGTACGTAATGACTCCCGAGTATGGAGCCGCCACACAGCTAGAAAAAATTGATATGCTGGATTTTGCAGATATTATTTCCATAAATAAAGCCGACAAAAGAGGCGCACTAGATGCCGTGCGTGATGTGAAAAAACAGTACCAACGCAACCACGAATTATTTGAAATTGATGCCGATAAAATGCCCGTTTTCGGGACAGTTGCTTCGCAATTTAACGATGCAGGAGTGAATGGCTTATATGTGGCTTTGATGGCATTGCTTAGAGAAAAAACAGGCAAAAAATTCAAAGGTAAATATCAGCTAACCAGCGAAATGAAGAAAAAATTAGTCATTATTCCGCCAAAGCGTGTACGCTACTTATCCGAAATTGCAGAAACGATACGGAATTACAACGAGTGGACTGAAAAACAAGCCGAAATTGCCCGCAATTTATTTGCCTTTAAAACGACGTTGCAAGTTTTAGAAACCCACAGAACCTCAGCCGGAGTTAATGAAATAGAAAAACTTTATAAAAAAACAGAATTAGATTTAGACCCCTACAACAAAATAATTATTGAAAATTGGGCACAAAAAGTAGCCAACTATACTGGCGATGAATTTGTGTATCAAGTGCGTGGGCGAGATTTTAAAGTTGAAACAAACACCACAAGCCTTTCGGGATTAAAAATACCTAAAATAGCATTGCCAAAATACAAAGACTGGGGCGAAATTCTCAAATGGAACTTGCGTGAAAACGTACCCGGAGAATTTCCGTTCGCCGCAGGCGTTTTCCCCTTCAAGCGAGAGGGCGAAGACCCTACACGAATGTTTGCTGGAGAAGGTGGCCCCGAACGCACCAATAAACGCTTCCATTATGTATCGCTCGGAATGCCCGCCAAACGCCTATCAACGGCCTTTGATTCAGTAACTTTGTATGGCGAAGACCCCGATGTACGCCCCGATATTTACGGGAAAATTGGAAATGCAGGCGTATCTATTGCTTGCCTTGATGATGCCAAAAAACTATATTCAGGCTTTGAACTTACCAACCCAAAGACCTCAGTTTCAATGACTATCAATGGTCCCGCCCCGATAATGACTGCCTATTTTATGAATGTAGCCATTGACCAAGAATGCGAAAAATATATCCGTGAAAACGGACTTGAAAAAGAAGTTGAAGCAAAAATTGAAGGTATTTACAACGCAAAAGCTACAAAACGCCCTGTTTATCAAGGCGAGTTGCCCGAAGGTAATAATGGCTTGGGGCTGATGCTTTTAGGAGTTACAGGTGAAGATGTTTTGCCGCAAGAAGTTTATAAAAAAATTGCCACTGAAACCATTACAAAAGTACGAGGCACGGTTCAAGCTGATATTTTGAAGGAAGACCAAGCCCAAAATACGTGCATTTATTCTACTGATTTTTCGCTAAAATTAATGGGCGATATGCAGGAATATTTTATCAATAACGGCGTGCGAAACTTTTATTCTGTGTCAATTTCGGGCTATCATATTGCCGAAGCTGGGGCAAATCCTATTTCGCAACTTGCATTTACACTTTCCAATGGCTTCACTTACGTGGAATATTATGTCTCCAGAGGCATGGATATTAATAAATTTGCACCCAATTTATCCTTCTTTTTTTCCAACGGATTAGACCCCGAATATTCAGTAATGGGGCGTGTTGCAAGGCTTATCTGGGCGAAAGCCATGAAGAAAAAATACGGGGCTCATATAATAATAGCCCGTTTTTCTTGAACGTTTTAAACCTTTCTTTGATTTTCTTAGCTGTCTTATAG
>CAMZKQ010000172.1 GCA_947311265.1 uncultured Chlorobiota bacterium
TACCATCATGCACCCCCGTTGAAGCCGCCAAGTTACAACTTACTTTACCATAAAGGATACCCAACCAACGCAAAGGGATTGTAGCCTCTGCAAGAGTACTAAATGTATTTGTAGGTATAATTTTTTGCTTTTCGATATCAATATCAGGCTGGAAAAAACGATTGAAAAGCACAATGCCAGATAGTTTTGTTTTAGAAAGCCTTACGATAAAATTACCCAAGCTGGCTGAAAAATAACTCATTTTAAGTGTTACAGGAATTTTTAAAAGCCCCGTAACTTTATCTATAATAGCAAAATAATTTGCCTCTATTTCCGAACTGGTTTTTGATAAATCGGAAGGCAAACTTGCAATATTTAGTTCCAGAGCATCTGCCCCAGCCTTTTCAATAGCCTTTGCAAAGTACGACCATTCATGGTTCGAAACGCAATTAATACTAGCAATTATGGGAATGCCTACCGCTTGTTTTGCATTTTTTATTAGCCCTATATAACTATCAATTTTTTCATCTTTTATTTTCAAATCAAAATAATCTAAATTTTCGGCATGGTAGCCATTTTTTTCAGCCTCTTGTAATACCTGACTGTACTCAAGAGTAATTTCTTCTTCAAAAATAGATTTTAAAACAATTGCCCCAGCACCAGATTTTTCAAACTCTATAATCTGTTCAACTTTGCTTGTAAGCCCAGAACTCCCAACAATAATAGGATTTTTTAGCCTAAGTCCTGCATAATTTACCGATAAATCTACCATTTTTTTAATTTTGAAACATGAGTAATATTATTTATAGATACTCACAAAAACGAAGGGCTAAAGTGAGTTGTTAGCTATTGCAAATTTAATATTTTTTAAATAAATTGCATCTCAATTTTTGGTTTTAATTTGTTTTGTTATTTTTGAAATAAAAATAAATGAAGATAAAAGAACTTAGCCAGTATTTAGAAAATATTGCACCGCTAAATTACCAAGAAAGTTATGATAATGCAGGGCTAATTGTTGGCAATGGCAATGCCCAAATTTCAGGCGTTTTAATAACACTAGACGTTACCGAGGATATTGTAAACGAAGCGATACAGAAAAATGCAAACCTAATAATAGCCCATCACCCCATCGTTTTTAAAGGTCTGAAACGCTTTAATGGGAGCAATTATGTAGAGCGAACAGTTATACTGGCAATAAAAAATGATATTGCAATTTATGCCGCCCATACTAACCTAGATAATGTGGCTAATGGCGTAAATGCACAAATAGCAAAGAAATTAAACCTTAAAAATTGCCGTATTTTAGTGCCAAAAAGTCACTTACTAAGAAAACTAGTAAGCTATGTGCCTGAAAAATATGTTGATACAGTAAGGCAAGCCCTCTTTTCGGCAGGAGCAGGGCAAATTGGGGACTACGACAACTGCAGCTTTAGCAGCAAAGGCGAAGGCACTTTTCGGGCAAATGAAAACGCAAACCCATTCGTAGGAAAAGCAAACGAACTGCACAAAGAGCCTGAAATTAAAATCGAAACCATTTTCCCCAGCAGGCTAAAATCAAAAATAATTGCAGCACTCATCGCAGCCCACCCTTACGAAGAGGTAGCCTACGATATTTTTGTATTAGAAAATAAAGATTTAGACATCGGTTCGGGTATGATTGGCGAACTAGAGTCCCCTATAGAGCCCCCAATTTTCCTCCAAAATATTAAAGAAAAATTTAACGCAAAAGGCATTAGATACACCAATTTTTGCAACAGACCCATCAGAAAAGTCGCATTTTGCGGAGGATCGGGAAGTTTCCTATTGAAAAATGCAATACATGCAGGAGCAGATATTTTTATTACTGGCGACTTTACTTACCATAGTTTTTTTGATGCCGAAGGCAAAATTATAATTGCAGATATTGGGCATTACGAAAGCGAACAATTCACAAAAGAACTTTTTTATGAGATTATTACAGAAAAATTTAGTACATTTGCCTGCTATTTATCCGAAATAAATACTAATCCAATTAATTATCTTCAATAAACATGGCTCAGACAAAAGACAAAAACTCTGTTGAAAAAAAAATGCAATTGATATATCAATTGCAAGAAATTGATTCTCAGATTGATAGAATAAGAATTTTGAGAGGTGAACTGCCTATGCAGGTACAAGACTTAGAAACTGAAGTGGATGGTTTACTTTCTAGCATCACAGAAACCAAAGGAAATATTGAGCAGCTAGAAACTGACATCTCAGACAAAAAAAATGAAATAAAAGAGGCGGAAGCCTTAATGACAAAATACGACTCCCAGCAACAAAGCGTAAGAAACAACAGAGAATTTGATGCAATTAATAAAGAAATTGAATATCAAGCCCTCGAAATACAACTTTGCAAAAAGAGAATTAGGGAGTTTACAGTAAAACTGCATGAAAAAAAAGATGCACTAATTAAAATTGAAGAAAAAGCCGCTGGAAAGCAGGAAGACTTAGCACTAAAAGCAAAAGAATTAGAGGAAATTGTTTCCGAAACTCAAAAAGATGAAGAAACATTGGCAAAAAAAGCCCTGAAAATTGAACCTAAAATTGATGAAACCCTTTTAGCCAGCTACAAAAGCATTAGAGATAACATGAAAAATAGAACAGCAGTAGTTCGAGTAGATAGGCACGCATGCGGTGGCTGCTTCAATAAAATACCACCACAACGACAACTTGATATTGCTACCCGTAAAGCAATTACTGTCTGCGAATACTGCGGGCGAATTTTAGTTGACGCACAAATGGGCGAAAAATAAAAAATGCAGGCTATTTAGAAAACTGCAAAAGATCTTTAACAGCCTGATAAATTTTTTATCAGGCTGTTTTTGTATTAGAAATACCCTATTTTGTGCCTTTGCACAAGCTATAAGGACTAACTACTCCTAAAAATACAGCGTAGATGTTAAAAAATTACCTATCATTAGTAAAATTTAGCCACACCATATTTGCAATGCCATTTGCATTAATTGGCTTTTTTTTAGCCGTAAATTCCGTCGAATTTTCATTTAATTCTGCTGGCTGGAAACTCCTAATCCTCGTTATTTTGTGTATGATTTTTGCACGAAATGCAGCCATGGGATTCAACCGGTATATAGACAGAGCAATTGACAAAAAGAACCCAAGAACAGCAGTAAGAGAAATCCCAGCAGGAATAATCAAAGGCAAATCGGCACTACTTTTTGTGCTTATTAATAGTGCTTTATTTGTTGCCACTACTTTCTTTATAAACAGTTTAGTATTCTACCTATCGCCAATAGCCCTCGCAGTAGTGCTGGGCTATAGCCTAACCAAACGCTTTACATGGCTTTGCCATTTTGTTCTTGGCATAGGGCTAGCCCTTGCCCCAATTGGCGCATATTTATCCGTAACTGGCGAATTTGCATGGCCCCCTTTACTCTTCTCATTTGCCGTCCTTTTCTGGACAGCCGGCTTCGACATCATCTATGCCCTACAAGACGAAGAGTTCGATAAAACTGAACAGCTAAAATCAGTACCCGTACTTTTAGGGAAAAATAAATCTTTAATATTATCAGCCATTCTGCATTTATTTACCGCCACTTTTATTGTTTTTGCAGGCTTTTCGCAGCCAGAAAATTTTAGTTATTTATACTGGATTGGGGTTATTCTTTTCATCGCCCTGCTAATCTACCAGCACCTTATCGTAAAACCAAATGACCTAAGTAGAGTCAATTTAGCCTTTTTTACCACCAATGGCGTAGCCAGTTTATTATTCTCTATTTTTACCATTTCTGGATTTTATTTATTTTAAAGTTTTGAAAATTAAATACTTATGATTATTTCAAAAAAAAATATTCTATTGCCACTGATGCTCATCTCCGTTTTTGCCTTTGGGCAAACTAATTTTCCCTATAAAATTAGCAAAGCAAAAGACATTACTATTTCGCTAGCTACTATTGCCACAGGAGGGCTAGGTATCTTAATAAACCGAAATAAAGCTGTAATTTCGACCACTTATATCAACCAGCTAAGCACAGATGATTTATTGAAAATAGATAAATCGGCCGTTCTAAATTACAGCCCTAGTTGGGCAAAATATAGCGATTTTTCCCTTGCGGGAATGGCGGTAGTGGCGGGTAGCACGGCTTTCCTGCCGAAGAAAAAGAAAGAATTTTTAA
>CAMZKQ010000173.1 GCA_947311265.1 uncultured Chlorobiota bacterium
AAGAAGCCCTCGCCAAGGAAAAGGAAGCCCTCGCCAAAGAAAAGGAAAAAAGTTTCAAACTTGCAAAATTAATGAAACAGCTCAATCATTCTATAGAAGAAATTGCAACTGAAACAGGGCTAAGTATTGATGAAGTTCAAAAGATTAAGTTTTAGTTTTTGCCAAGACTAAATAAAAATTTAATTTAGCATTTTGCAGCTATTGCAAACAATAAATAGACACTTTGTCTAAAACTAAAACTATGTGGAGTAAAATTGCAGGCTTGGTTTTGAGAAACCGAGTTGTTTTCTTAATTATAGTAGGAATTATTACTATTTTTATGGGGTTCAATGGGAAAAATGTAACCCTTGATTATGAGTACCCCTCATTGCTTCCCCCTTCGGATTCGGCATATATTGATTTGCAAAATTTCCAAGCCAAATTTGGCAAAGGGGCTAACCTTATGATTATAGGCTGCCAAGATGACCATTTTTTTGAGAAAGAAAAATTTAACGATTGGATTAAAATGTCCGAAGAATTAAAAAAGATTGAAGGAATAAAACATCTCCTTTCGGTTTCCGATTTGGCCAATTTAGCAAAAGATACCACCAATAAAAAATTTAAGCTAGTCCCCGTTTTTCCAAAAAATATATCCTCGCAAGAGGCACTGGGTAAGCTAAAAAAACAATTAGACCGTCTCCCATTCTATAAAGATTTAGTTTATTTCGACTCTGCAAAAGTATATCTAATGGCACTTACTTTTGACCCCGAAATTCTGAATAGCAAAAAGCGAGAAGAGGTTATTAAGTCCATCGAGCAAGTTGCAGGGAAATGGTCTAACGCCCATTCTGTAAAAATGTACTTTTCGGGCTTGCCCTACACCCGCACAAAAATTGCAGAGATGATAAAATCGGAGTTAAATATATTCGTTTTTTTAGCCATGCTAATTACGGCAATTATTCTGTACGTTTTCTTCCGTTCCTTCAAAGTAGTTTTCTTTTCGATGCTAGTGGTCGGCACAAGTGCAGTATGGGCAATGGGTACAATTTACCTTTTGGGCTATAAAATGACTATTCTTACTGGTATGATTCCGCCCCTGCTCATAGTTATTGGTATCCCAAATTGTGTATTTTTGCTCAATAAATTTCATTCTGAATACCGACACCATGGCAACAAGATAAAAGCCTTGCACCGAGTTATCTCAAGAGTAGGGAATGCCACATTCCTGACCAACCTTACTACTGCCGCAGGCTTTGCGACCTTCATGGTTACAGGCAATAGCTTACTTGTAGAATTTGGGCTTGTGGCCTCATTAAATATTTTAGCCATTTTTATCCTGTCTATTACACTTATCCCTGTGTTTTTTAGTTTCCTAAAAAACCCCCAAGAGAAACATATTAAACACCTTGATTATAAACTAGTGGGTAAAATTGTTAATGGCTTTGTTGGCATTGTTCAAAATAAACGAAAAGTAGTCTATGGCTTTACAGTAGCTTTAATTATTATTGCTGCTTATGGGGTTTCCCTAATTCGTGCCGAAAGTTTTATTATTGACGATATTCCGAAGGACAACCAAGTATATGTCGATTTACAATTTTTTGAGCACCACATTGGGGGCGTTATGCCGGTAGAAATTTCAATAGAGGCCAGCAAGCCCAAAGGCATTCTGAAAATAAGCACTCTAAAAAAGATAGAAAAATTACATAAAAAGTTAGCAAACTATGCCATTTTATCAAAACCCTCTTCGATTATTGATGCTGTAAAATTCTCTAAACAAGCTTTTTATAATGGAGATCCTAAATATTATAAAATTCCAAATTCGCAAGAAAAAAACTTCATTTTGGCCTATGTAGCCAACTCAAAAGGCAATGGAAACGCCGCCAAATCGTTTACCGATAGCACCTACCAAACGGCTCGTATAAGCCTTAGGGTAAAAGATATTGGGAATAAAAAAATGGCTGAATTACATAAAAATATTATTAAGGATATTCGGGAAATTTTCCCAGAAAAAAAATTCAAAGTCGCCGTAACCGGGGCAAGCATGATGTATGCCAAAGGCACTTCCTTTCTGGTAAATAATTTATTTACCAGCCTAGCTCTTGCCGTTTTGCTTATTTCTATTTTTATGGCAACGATGTTCTCCTCTTTCAGAATGATTGTTATTTCGCTCTTACCCAACATCTTACCGCTACTATTTACCGCAGCAATAATGGGCTACTTTTCCATTAGAATAAAACCCTCAACCGTTTTAGTATTCAGCATTGCCTTTGGTATTTCGGTGGATAATGCCATACATTTTCTAACCAAATATAGGCAAGAATTGCTTATCAATAACTGGAACATAAAGCAATCGGTAATTAATGCCTTACAAGAAACCGGAGTAAGCATTGTTTATACCGCTACAATTTTATTTTTTGGTTTTGGTGTATTTTCCATTTCAGATTTTGGAGGCACAGTAGCCCTAGGACTTTTGGTTTCCATCACCCTTTTATTTGCCATGTTTTCTAACCTTGTACTTTTGCCCTCTCTACTACTTTCATTTGAGAATAAAATCACTACCAAAGCCTTTAAAGACTCTATGGTAAACTCTGCCGAAGAGGAAAACTTGTAACCCTAAGTACTAAAAAACGAAAATGTACAGCCCAAGCCAGCTACAAAAAATAATTTCGGAGAAAATTAAAGACAACTTATTCCTGAAAGCCCCCACAGAACTATACGCCCCCATCAACTACATTATGGAAGATGGCGGCAAAAGGATTCGCCCCAATTTATTATTAATGGGCTGCAACCTTTTTTCGGACAGCATAGAAAATGCCATAGCCCCCGCTATAGCCTACGAAATTTTCCATAACTTTACACTACTGCACGACGATGTAATGGACAAATCCCCCGTCCGGCGTGGTCGCCCAACGGTACATATAAAGTGGGATACAAATACTGCCATACTCTCCGGAGATGCCATGCTCATTAAAGCCTACCAGTACATTGCCCAGCTAGCAAGCAGCGACTTACCCGAAATACTAAACCTATTTAGCCAAACCGCCTTAGAGGTCTGCGAAGGACAACAAATGGATATGAATTTTGAAACAAAAAACGATGTCCTTATTGAAGAGTACCTAGAAATGATACGCTTAAAAACCTCTGTACTAATAGCGGCTGCAATAAAAACAGGAGCAATTATTGGCAGGGCCAATAAAAAAGATGCCAACTTACTCTACAAATTCGGACTAAATTTAGGACTTGCCTTTCAGTTGCAAGACGATTTACTAGACCTCTACGGCGACCAAAAAGTATTCGGCAAACGCATTGGGGGCGACATTATATCCCAAAAAAAAACCTACCTTTTCCTAAAAGCCAAGGCCATTGCAGGCCCCAAAACAAGGGCTAACTTAATCGACCTCTACAGTGCAGCAATAGATAATGATACAAAAGTGCTAAAGGTACGAGAAATTTATAACCTCTTGGAAATGAAAAAAATATCAACAACTAAAATGAACACCTACTATTCTGTGGCCATCGAAGCGCTAGATGCAGTAAATGTTCCTAGCGAAAGAAAAGAAGAACTTTTAAAATTAACAAATCTAATAAAAACAAGAATTCGGTAGCCCTTTTTCTTACCTTTGTCTAATAAAAAAACGCAATAAAATAATGAAAAAACAACTCCTCCTAATTATACTTAGCCTTTCCTTTGCAGGATTTACAAATGCACAAACCAATACCGACCGTGAAATGAGAGGCATTTGGGTAGCCACCACTAAAAATGTAGATTACCCAAGCAACAAAAACCTAAGCACCACCCAGCAACGCAAAGAATATATTGATTTACTTGAACTATACAAAAGCGTTGGGATAAACGCTATATTTTTTCAAATCCGCCCTGCGGCAGACGCTTTTTACGCCTCAAAATATGAGCCTTGGTCAGAATTTCTTACAGGAAAACAAGGCAAAGCCCCATCGCCTTACTACGACCCCTTAGAATTTATGGTAAAAGAGGCACACAAAAGAAATATTGAATTTCATGCTTGGTTCAACCCATTTAGAGCTGTAGCAACTGTTGGGAAAGCAGATGTTTCTGCCAACCACATATCCAACCGAAAACCAGAGTGGTGCTTTACCTACGGAGTAAATAAATACTTTGACCCAGGTATCCCAGAAGTACAAGACTATGTTATGAAAATAATTACCGATGTAGTTGAACGTTATGATATTGACGGGGTACACTTCGATGATTACTTTTACCCATATCCAGAAAGAGGAACAGGAAAAGGGTTTATCCCCCTGCCCGACCAAAAAACATATCATAAATACGGAAAAGGATTTTCTGAAATAGACGCTTGGCGTAGAGATAATATGGATAGGTTTATTAAAAGAGCCAATACAGAAATTAAAAATATAAAGCCTACAATGAAATTTGGGATTAGCCCTTCCGGGATTTACCGGAACAAGGCAAAAGACCCTGATGGCTCGAATACACGAGGATTTGCACATTACGACTACCTCTATACCGACGTTTTAAAATGGCTAAAAGAAGAGTGGATAGATTATGTTGCACCGCAAATATATTGGAATATTGGGCACAAAGCAGCTGATTATGACGAACTTGTGCACTGGTGGGCTAGGCATTCATATAACCGCCATTTGTATATTGGGCACGGAGTATATATGATTAGCCCAACTGCAACTTCCGCTGCTTGGCGAAACCCGAGCGAATTGCCCAACCAAATAAGAATGAGCAGGAAACTGCCGCAAGTAAAAGGCAGTATTTTTTATAATACCAGTGCTTTTAGGCAAAACCCCTTGGGATTTACCGACTCTTTGCGTACCAACTTTTACAAGCACCCAGTGCTACCGCCCACAATGCCTTGGCTAGATAGCGAACCACCACCAGCACCAATCAACCTAACGGTAACAAAAATGGGACGGCAAATCCTCCTGTCTTGGGATATGCCCAAATCCGCAACAGGGCAAAATAAAGCCATCTACTATGGGGTGTACAAATTTAAAGGCACTAAAGTAGGTAAAATAAAAAAATCAACACGTTACCAAATTGCAAACAAGGCCTACATATCTATACCCAGAAGACGCTTTGCTTTTTTCAGAAAAAAATTCACCTTTGTTATAACTTCTTTTGATAAATTACACAACGAAAGTATCCCGAGTAGAAAAATTACGGTTAAATTGAAAAAATAATAATGGTATTGAAACTTCCTTTTTGGTTATTTTTTATTTACTCTTAAGACACCCAACAGTAAAACACAAAATGAGATTTCTTAAATATCCTTTTTTTATACTAGCCACTCTACTTGTAATTTCGTGTACAGAAACGCAAACAGAGCAGCCGATTTATAAAAGCAAAAAAGGACGTAAAGATACGCTAAAGCGCATCAATAAATACCTAGTAAAACAAGATGCCGAGCATATTAAAAGCTATGCCGAGCGTCGAGGCTGGGCGATGACAGAAACAGCAACTGGGCTGTGGTACGAAATTTACCAGCAAGGCAAAGGCCAACTTGCCCAAAAAGGGCAAATTGCGACCTTTAATTTTTCAATAGAATTACTCGATGGCACGAAGTGCTACTCCTCTGATTCACTGGGGGTTAAACGCATGAAAATAGGTCATGGGAATGTAGAGAGTGGGCTAGAACAAGCCCTTCTGCTTATGCACAAAGGGGATAAGGCACACTTAATTTTGCCCCCTTACATGGCACACGGTCTGCTTGGCGATTTCGACAAAATCCCGGCAAGGGCTTCTATTGTTTATAATATTGAATTGCTCAATTTATTGGAGTTTTAAAAGCATTGAATCAAAGTTAATTTATTTCTACACCCGCCAATTTGTATAATAATAAATGGAAAATTTTATACTTATATGCTTTTTCGCAAGTGCCATTATCCAGATTATCTTTTCTTTGTTTTTTTACCTAAGGCTACTTTTTTACAAAAAAAAAGCAGCTAGTACTGATTTGTCGCCAGCAATTTCGGTTATAATTGCTGCAAAAAACGAGGGTGATAACTTATTAAAATTCTTACCAAAAATTTTGGAACAAAATTATCCTGAGTTTGAAGTGATTGTTGTAAATGACTGTTCCTTAGACAATTCCTTAGAAATTTTAAATCAATTTAAAATAAAATACAAGCACTTGCGAGTACTTAACATTTTACCCAAGGAAAACAAACAGGGTAAAAAACATGCCCTTTCAAAGGGCATTCAAATTGCTAAGAATGAAATTTTAGCCTTTACAGATGCCGACTGTTTCCCTGTTTCAGAAAGCTGGCTTTCGGCAATAGCAGGGGCGTACAGCAATGGTATTGAAATTGTTTTGGGCTATGGAGCGTATCAGCATAAGCCCAGCTTTCTGAATACATTTATCCGCTACGAAACGATTTTTACCGCCTTGCAATACCTTAGTTTTGCAAATACAGGCGTGCCGTACATGGGGGTAGGGCGGAATTTATCCTATAAAAAAAGCCTTTGGGTAAAACAAAATGGCTTTTCTGCCCACGCCCATATTCTTTCTGGCGACGACGATTTGTTTATAAATACGGTGGCTAATAAACAAAATACGGCAATTATTATTTGCCCTGAAAGCAAGACTTTATCAGTACCCAATACAACAATAAAGGCACTTATAAAACAAAAGCAAAGGCACTTGGAGGCTGGGGGAAGCTACAAAAATCTACATAAATTTTTATTGGGTACTGACTATTTTACAAGGCTTGGGTTTTATACCTTTTCAATACTCATTTTAGCCCTTTACCCAGCTAGCAAATTTGTAATTATTATAATTCTACTAAGGGAATTTATGCTGCTATTTATTGTTTATTTTTCAATAAAAAAGTTTAATGAAAAGAGTTTTTTACTTTTAATTCTTATATTTGACTTTTTGTCGCCTGTAATCAATATTTTGATTGTACTTAAAAGCCATCTTTTTGGACGTAAAATAAAGTGGAAATAAACCAACGATATACCGATAAGTTTAGGCGAGATTATGATTTAGTGCAACGCGCATTAAAAAATGATCAGCAAGCCTATACCCAACTTTTAGGCTTTTACCACGACTCTATGTTTTTTATGCTCAACCGCATGGTTAGCAACGAATCTGATGCCGAAGACCTTACTATTGAGGCTTTTACAAAGGCTTTTAATAATTTAGAGAAATACAATTCGGCATACGCTTTTAGCACTTGGCTATTTAAAATTGCGACCAATAATTGTATTGATTTTTTACGTTCTAATAAGAATAAAAATAAAAATATTTCGATTGACCAAGATGCCAAAGGACCAGATTTTTTTCCGGAATCCTTTCACATTACTGCTCTTACTCAAAATCCCGAGGAGCGTTTAATTGATACTCAAAAAGAGCAAATATTAAGGCGGGTAGTAGAAATGCTACACCCCGATAATAGTAAAATTGTAAAAATGAGGTATTTCGATGATTTATCCTATAAAGACATTGCCGAAAAAGTTGGGATCCCACTAGGAACTGTAAAAGCTAGGCTGTATAGGGCAAAAAAATTGATGCTTGAAATATTAAAAAGCAGTTCTGATGATTTTGATTTTTAGGGCATGGCTGGCTGTATAAAACCCTCTTTTTTGTGGTCAATAATTACTTTTTGCATTGGCTTTTTTTTAGTGCCACAAGTTAGTCTTGCACAGGAGTGCCAATATTGCAAAGTTTATAAGGAAAGTTGCGAACAATCGCTACTTTTTTTTGCCGAATACAAGCCTGAATTTGAAAAGCGAACTGAGCAATATGAGATTGCTTCAAAATTTGCTTATGCAATTGTAGCCCCTGAGGTGGCTAACTATTCATTTTTGCAGGATTTGGCAGAAACTTCTGCGGTGGAGCTTTTTTATGTCAATTTTGAGAGTGGCTATGCCGACTTTTCTGTTGGGCATTTTCAGATGAAACTTTCTTTTATTGAGCAGCTAGAAAAAGAGTTGCAAAGCAACTCTACTTTAAAAAAATACCGTTCCCTATTTTCGTACTCTGCTAGCGACATAAAAACCACCCGAAAGGAGCGGTTGGAGCGTATGCACAGTACCGAGTGGCAAATTGATTACTTGTTTCTTTTTTGTGAAATTATGGAACAAAAATTTAGTAGTGTGGCTTTTGAATCCCAAGAGGAACAATTGAAGTTTTATGCAACTGCATATAATACAGGGTTTTATAAAACAGAAAAAAGTATCCGTTTTCAAATGGAGCAAAGGTTATTTCCTGGGGTTTATTTTGAGCAAAGGTTTGCTTATTGTAATGTATCCTTGCTTTTTTACCGAAATTTATAAGGTTATAAGTGGAGCTAAGTAGCTATTAGTTGAGTGTTTTTTTAACAGCAGTAACTAAGATTTCTGGTGTGGCAGGTTTTACAATAAAATCTGTAAAAAAAGTTTTTTCAGCACGCTCTTTTACCGAAGTGTTTGAGTTACCTGTAACGTAGATGACTGGTACATCGGAGAATGTACGGATTTTTTCCATGGCTTGTACGCCGTCTATTTCGCCTTCGAGCATAATGTCCATCAGAATTAAATCGGGAGCATGTTCTCGTGTAAACTCTATGGCAGCTTCGCCAGTAGTAATTGTTTCGTGTACTTTATAGCCTGCGTTCTCTACAACTTGCCGATTAAACAAAGCAATAAGTAACTCATCTTCAACGATTAAGACTGACTTCATGGTTTGTAAATTTAAACTCAATTAGAGTTAGATTAATGGGAAAAGGAACAATAGTGACTTCTAGGCTAGGCAAATTTACAATAATCTTTAGCTATTTCCAAACCTTCATGATACTTTGTTTAAATTTTAGAGTATGTACCGTTCCTTTTTCGCTGCTTTGGGTGGCAAACTCTCCTTTTAATTGCTTCACAAAAATACTGACAATTAAGAATCCTGCCGACTCTACTTTATTTATATTTAACTCTCCTTTAATGCCGCTCCCGTTATCTGTAACCGTTAGTACGATATTTTTCTCTTTATCTTCTAATAATTTTACTGTAAGCCGTGAAGCCTCTGTTTTTTTAGTTGTAAAAGCATGGTGTATAACATTAGTAACTAGCTCCTTAATGATTAATGAAACAGGCACTGCTTGGTGCAAACCCAAATAAATTGTATCGGAGTAAATCAAAGTTTTAAGTGCAGTATTTGTATTTAAAGAGTCAATAATTTTACGCACATGAATTTCAGTATATTTGCTAAAATCTACTTTTGCGTCTTTTTCGGAGTGGTAGATGTTTTCGTGTATGAGTTTTATTGCTTGGATTCGGTTGTTTGTATTGCTTAAAATCCATCTGGATTTTTCATCTGTTAATTTGCTTAATTCTAGGTGTAGCAAACCCGAAACCATTGCCAAGTTATTTTTTACTCTATGATGAATTTCAGAAATCAATACTTCTTTTTGTGCCAGCACGTCCTTAAGTTTTGCTTCGGTGTTTTTTCTAATTTCATTTTCAGCACTCAAATTTTTATTCATGTTTTCTATAAGTGCGTTATTTTCTGCTAATTCGATTTGTTTTTGTTTACGTTCTTCGCCTCGTTTCCAACTGTAGAAAATAATAATAATGGCCAACACAATTATACCTAGCCCACTATAAATTAGCCTGTTTCTATTTTTCTTCAATGCTAGGCTTTCATTTTTTTCTTTAAGCAAAGACAGTTCATTTTGATACTGCTGGATATTGTATTGCACCTGTAATAATGAAACTGTATTTGCGGTTTCCCTATCGTATAATGTACTGGATACTTTGGCAAATTTCTTTAACATACCGTAGGCTGCTTTATGCTGTTCTGTTTTTTGATAAAGTGTTGCCAAAGCAAGATAAGCTTCCTTCATGGCTAGTTTTGAATCAAATTTTTCGGCAATAACTAGCCCTTTATTCAGGAACACTAATGCGGTATCTAAGTTATTGAGTTCTACCTGCGTTTTGCCTATGCTTATTTGTAATTGTGCTAATGAAATGTAGTTATAGCGTTTTTTATTTAGGATATAGGCTTTTTTGTAATAAGCCAAGGCTTCTTGGTAACTCCCTTTTTTATAGGCAAGGTTACCAATCCCCCGGTTGGATATAGCTATTCCGATTTCATTTTTTAATCTCAAATTCATTCGGAGTGATTCTTCATAGAATTTTTCGGCTTCATCAAGGTTCATTTTTTGCTCGTAAATTTCGCCAATATTATTTAGGTTTATAGCAATGCTTAATTGATTTTTTTGTTCGGCAGCCATTTTTAGAGCTTTCTCATAGTACGACATGGCCATATCAAAATTTTTTAAAATCGTATAAGAGTTCCCAAGACCGTTATAAACGTAGAGTAATATCTGGTCTTGCTTATAAATTTTAGCTAATTTTTCGGCATGAAAATAATTAATTACGGCCTTTTCGTAATTATCACTCCATCGAAAAGTGGTTGCTTTTTGGTTTAGGATACTTGCCTTAGAAGCACTATCGCCTAGTGCCTCGGCAATTTTTAATGCCTTATTGTAGCAGTCTAAAGCTTGTGGGAATTTAGTTGTTTTTCGGTAAAAAGAGCCTGTGGTTTCCCAATAGTACATAAGTTGAGGGCTATTCCCTGTTTTTTTTGCAAGCCTGAAAGCAGAATCCGCCCAAAGGCGTGCAATTTTGGGCTTGTTTTCTTGCTTAAAAGTGTATTTTGCAATCTTAAGATATAGGCTTATTTTATTATTACTTTCGGGTAAAACGGCCAAATGCTGCACCAAGCTATCCTTAAAATTTAGGGATTGGGCTTGCAATGCAGCATTTGTCAATAGACAAAACATAAGGTGTATGTAGAGCCGTTTTTTCAAATAGTTAGTCTTTTAAAATAGTTTCCTCCCGGTCTGGCCCTGCCGATACAATTGTAATAGGTACGCCAGTTTGGTTTTCAATAAAAGTAATGAATTCGTTCAGTTCTTTTGGGAAATCATTAAATTTATTAATGCCTTCCAAGCTACATTCCCAGCCTTTAAACTCTTGGTAATTAGGGATTAGTTTATCTGTCATTTCAAAAGGCAATACGTTTGTTTTTTCCCCATTTATGGTATATGATGTTGCAATTTTTATGGTTTCAAAAGTATTTAAAACATCTGCTTTTGTCATTATAAGTTGAGTTACACCATTTACCTGTACGGCGTATTTTAATGCAGGTATATCTAGCCAGCCGCATCGGCGTTCTCGCCCAGTTGTTGCACCGTACTCATGCCCAATATCCCTCATTTTTTCTCCAGTTTCGTCAAAAAGTTCAGTTGGAAAAGGGCCACTTCCTACTCTTGTGCAGTAAGCCTTGAATATACCAAAAACCTCGCCAATTTTGTTCGGAGCAATACCTAATCCTGTACATGCACCCGCAGCTACTGTATTTGATGAGGTTACAAAAGGGTAAGAGCCAAAATCAATATCTAAAAGTGTACCTTGTGCCCCTTCTGCCAAAACTTTTTGTCCGTTTTCTAGCTTTGAATTTATAAAGTAAGAGCTATCTACCCTTTCAAATTGTTTTAAATACTCAATGCCTTCCCACCAAAGTTTTTCATACTCGGTATTATCGAACGCAAAGCCATATAAATTTATAAGTATTTCGTGTCTTTCTTTTAAGGTATTATACTTTTCTTCAAAATTAACAGTATCCATATCGCCTACACGTAGCCCATTTCGCCCAGTTTTATCCATATAAGTAGGGCCAATGCCTTTTAGTGTAGAGCCTATTTTTGTTTTTCCTTTTGCGTTTTCAGACGCTGCATCTAGCACCCTGTGCGATGGTAATATAAGGTGTGTTTTATTTGAGATGAGTAAATTTTTTGTTAAATCGACACCCGATTTTTTTAAGCCTTCGGCTTCTTGTTTAAAAATTACTGGGTCTAGCACCACGCCATTCCCAATTAGGTTTTGGGTACCTTTACGAAAAACACCCGAAGGGATTAGGTGTAAAGTGTAAGTATTCCCATTAAAAACTAGGGTGTGCCCAGCATTTGGTCCACCTTGGAAGCGAGCAATTACGTTGTACTTTGGGGTAAGTACATCAACAATCTTTCCTTTTCCTTCGGCGCGCCACTGGAGGCCTAGTAAAACATCAGTTTTCATTTCAGTTGAGTTTTAGTTTTGCAAAAATAAAAGCCGTTTGCTAAAAACAAACAGCTTACGAAAATATAAAAAATATGCTGTAGTTAATTAACTATCCTGACATTTTTTACAAATCCCATAAAAATATAAAGAGTGGTAGTTTATTTTAAACTCCATGAGTTCTCCTACTGTGGTCTGAATTTGCTGCACTCTTGGGTCGCAAAATTCGGCAACTCTCCCGCAGGACTGGCAAATTAAGTGGTCGTGCTGGCTGCACTCAAATGCTTTTTCGTACTGTGCTATATTTTTCCCGAATTGGTGTTTTACGACTAATCCGCAACCGAGCAATAAATCAACAGTGTTATATATTGTTGCTCTACTGACCTGATAATTCTTGTTTTTCATAAACACAAAGAGTGTTTCTACATCAAAATGCTCATTATGTTCATATATTTCGGCCAGTATTGCAAACCGCTCGGGTGTTTTTCGGTGCCCTTTTTGCTTCATGTAGTTTGCAAATATCTCTTTTACAGTATCTTGAGTATCCGAACAGCTTATATCTTCCATCTTGTTTTTTTGTTTTAAAATTAAGAATTTATTTATTTTCTACAAACTTTATTTAGACTAGATTAAGATAAGACTACACCCTTTTATCTAATCTGCTGTAAAACAGATAAACAACAGAAATTTTATGATGCTTATCATATAAAATATACATTTTTTTTTATTCCTTTGCTTAAAATTAACTTCAAATAAAATTATAATGAAAAGATTAAACAAATTATTTATTTCGGCACTTATGCTTTTAGCTGCTGTGCCAACTTTCGCCCAAGAAGGCGGAGACAAGACATCAGAGTTTACACTGAGTGGCGAAGTACGCCCAAGAACAGAAGTAAACCACGGTAACGGAAACACGGGGCTTATGCTTGCCGAAAAATTCCCAGGCTATGCCGCAAAAGGTAGCTATGCCACTAGCCAACGTACTCGATTAAATTTTGATTACAAGGCTAGCAAAATAAAATTTGGCGTTTCCTTACAGGACGTAAGAGTTTGGGGAAGCCAAAAGCAACTTGTTAAAAATGAGGATTTTGCAACATCTTTACACCAAGCTTGGGGCGAAGTTGCTTTTACCGATGAAATTTCGCTTAAAGCTGGGCGTATGGAATTAGTGTATGACGACAGTCGTATTTTTGGTAATGTAGGCTGGGCACAACAAGCACGCTCGCACGATTTAGCCATGTTTCGCTACAATGGTGTTGTAAAAGCCGACCTCGGCTTTGGCTACCACGGTGCACCATACACAGGAGCTGATGCTTATAACAATATGCAGTTTTTACATGTTTCGGGCAAAGCAGCTGATTTAAAATGGAGCGTGCTAGCATTAAATAAAGGAGCTAACTCTTACCAACTACACCACAGCTTCTTAACTACTGGTGATGCAGTAGCAGCAGCAGTAAACGAAAACACAAATTATAGCCAAACTTTAGGAACATACCTTAAATATAAAATGGGCGATTTATCACTTACATTTAGTGGCTACTACCAAATGGGTAAAAATGCAGCTAACTGGATTGACAAAGATAGTTTACCAACAGGAATGACCCTAGAAATGCTTGAAGCAACAGGACTTAGAGGAAGCAAAAATGACGGTATGAAAATCTCTGCCTATTACACAAGTTTTGAAGCAATGTATAAAGTAATGGAAGGTTTTAAAGCAGGGCTGGGCGTTGAGCTACTTTCTGGCAACAGCTATAATTATGATGCCACTACTGGTACTTATGTTTTCGATGGTAAAGAGCAAAAAGCATTTAACCCTGTATTCGGAACAAACCACAAATTTAATGGTTGGATGGATTACTTTTATGTAGGCAACCATGGTGGAAATGTTGGGCTTACCGATGTATATGCCAAATTTATTTACAAAACAGGTCCTCTCACCTTCAAACTTTTCCCACACGTATTTTTACCTGGCGGAAAATCAGGCTATAATTTATTAGCTACCGACGGTACTACTGTAACCCAAGAAAAACTGGGCATGTTAGGTACTGAATTAGATTTTGCAATGGTGTATAAAATTAGCAAAGCGGCTAGCTTACAGTTTGGTGGTTCTATGATGTTTGCTTCGGAAAGCATGTACGCCCTTAAAGGCGGAACATTTGCATACGATGCAAGCCAAAAAAATGGAACAAATTACTGGGCTTGGACTATGCTAGTACTAAAACCAAAGTTTCTAAATTACACAAAATAAGCACTATTTATAAGGGCTTTACAACTTAGTAACAAATGAGTGAGTGAGTGAGTAATTTTAAAACCACCTTCTAGCATCTTACACAGGTGCTTGAAGTGTGGTTTTTTAATGCCACTCTAGCAACTAAAAAAAGCTCAATTCCTTAGAATTGAGCTTTTTAATTAATTTTAATTTTCAAGAATGTTATTATACTAGGCCTTTTGCAACAGCAAGTGCGGCAGAGTAATCAGGCTCATCAGTAATTTCAGGTACATATTCTACAAACTTTACTACGCCTTCTTTATCAATTACAACAGTGCCCCTTGCCAATAGTCGTAAAGGTTCAGTAAGGAAACCATATTTAGAGCTAAAATCTAAATCTCTGTAGTCCGAAAGTGTAGTTACTTTATCAATGCCTTCGGCACCGCAAAAGCGAGATAGGGCAAATGGCAAATCATTAGAAATTCCAAGCACAGCAATATCGTCGCCAAGCCCAGCAGCTGCTTTGTTAAACGTTCTGTTTTGCGTAGCACAAACAGGCGTATCAATTGATGGAAACACTGAAAGTATAACTACTTTTCCTTTGTAATCTGAAAGTTTTACAGGGTTTAATGCACCGCCAAGCACAACAAAATCTGGGGCAACATCGCCTACTTTAACTTCTGACCCAAGCATAGTAACTGCTCCACCTTTAAAGGTTAATTTTAAATTATTCTTTTCCATTTTGTTTTATATTAGTAATATTTTAGGCTTATGCCTATTGTTAATAATTTTATCTCATACACTATAAAATTAGATTTCCTCTCGCTTCACAGTAACAGCATGCGGTCCTCGCCTGCCTTCTGCAACCGCAAAAGAGACCTCTTCGCCTTCTTCCAAAATCCCAAACTCTTCATCTTCAATACTTGTGTAATGAACAAATAATTCATTCCCTTCCTCCGTTTGGATTATCCCAAAACCCCTAGTTGGGTCGTACCATTTTACTGTCCCTTTCATAATTTACAATTTAATTGATATTACAATAATAATGATTTTTGCTAAATAATTAAAATCTATTTATGAATTTTCTTTTTAAGCATCATTTTATACCTTTGTATTTTGCTAATTAACTTAATTTAAGCCTCCACTAAATGTCAAAATTATACATTGTACCCACCCCCATTGGCCACTTGAAAGACATTACTTTTCGGGCGGTGGAGATTTTAAAAGAAGTAGATGTAATTTTTTGTGAAGATACCCGAAAAACTGGGATTTTATTAAAACACTATCAAATTTCAAAACCCACACAGGCACATCATAAATTTAACGAACACAAAACAAGCGACAGAATAATTGCACAAATAAAAGCTGGAACAACCGCAGCACTAGTTACCGATGCTGGGACACCCGGTATTTCCGACCCCGGATTTTTGCTCGTAAGGGCTTGCGTAGAAAATGGGGTGGAAGTAGAAACCTTACCCGGTGCAGTTGCTTTTGTGCCAGCATTAGTAAACTCGGGTTTGCCTTGCGATAGATTTACTTTCGAGGGATTTCTGCCACCCAAAAAAGGACGACAAAAAAAGCTCATAGAGCTTTCGGAGCAAAAATACACCATGATTTTTTACGAATCGCCACACCGCCTACTAAAATCGCTTAGCCAAATGGCAGAGCATTTTGGGGAAGACCGAAAAGCATCTGTTTCTCGTGAGCTTACAAAAATTTATGAAGAAACCCAACGAGGCACTTTAGCCGAACTTATCAACTTGTATTCCAATAGAAAAATAAAAGGCGAAATTGTACTTATTGTTGAAGGTTTGCCAAAAGCAATAAAAAAGCAAAATAAGTAATGGCAAATAAGCAACTAAAATATAAAATTGCATTACGCCTTTTGCCCAAAATAGGCAGCATAAATGCCAAGAATTTAATCGCTTACGCAGGTAGCCCTGAGGCGGTCTTTAAAATTCCGCAGGAATTACTACTAAAAATACCTGGAATTGGAAACGTCTTATCCAACCTGATTTTAAAAAACAGGAAAACTGCACTAGAAAGGGCAGAAAAAGAGATACAATTCATTTCTAAAAATGGGATTAAAGTTTTGTTTTTCTTGGATAAAAATTACCCCTTCCTCTTAAAACAATGCCCTGATGCTCCCATTTTACTTTTCCAGAAAGGCGAAATTAATTTTGAAAACCGAAAAGCCGTAAGCATTGTTGGCACTCGCAATGCAACGCCCGAAGGGCTTGATAATGTACGCACTCTGGTTAAAGATTTAGTGCCACACAACCCTATAATTGTGAGTGGATTAGCCTATGGTATTGATGTGTGTGCCCACAAAGAAGCACTAAAACAAGGGCTTGATACGGTTGCCGTTTTGGGGCATGGTTTCGATAGGCTTTACCCTGCTGCCCATAAAAAAGTGGCAAAATCTATTACAGAAAACGGGGCTTTGCTTACCGAATTTTTGAGTGCATCTAAATTTGACCGGCAGAATTTCCTGCAAAGGAACAGAATTGTTGCGGGATTATCTCAGGCATCAATTATTGCCGAATCGGCAATAAAAGGCGGCTCGCTTACCACGGCAAACATAGCCAACTCGTACAGCCGAGATGTTTTTGCATTTCCTGGCCGGCTAACTGATAAGTACTCCGAGGGTTGCAACGCATTAATTAAACAAAACCGTGCCGCACTTATTCAATCTGCCAAGGATATTGAGTACCTGCTGGGCTGGGAAGAGAGTAAAGAGCAAGCAGTTCAGCAACATTTATTTGCCGTGCTTAGCGAAGACGAAAAAGTATTAGCAAAAATCCTTAATGAACAGAAAAGTGCAACTATTGATATTATTTGCAAAGAGAGCAAATTTAGTATGAGTAGGGTCTCTGCTTTGTTGCTTGGTTTAGAGTTTAAAAATTTGATACGCAGTTTGCCCGGAAAAGTGTATCAAGTATTGGGGGAAATTTCGATATAAAAAATCCGCTAGGAAAAACCTAACGGATTTTTTAAAATTGTATTTTGTACCTGTCCTAAAAGGAATGGACTTATCTATTCGCCTGCGAGTGTTTTTACTTTTTTAAAAAGGTACTCGCAGGGCGATTTTTAGCTTCAAGTTCTGTTTTAATAAGCTATTGCAAATCTCCTGTTGCTGCAATTTCTACAGTACCACTAGTTTCATTTTCGGCAGTAGCCGTTGTTAGTGGATTCTCCTGAGTTGGAAGAACTGCATTTTCAGCCAGTTCTATAGAGTTTTGTTTTACATCATTATAATGGATTACATCGCCTACTGAGCCTTTAACGTCAAAGCTAGATTTTGCTTTAATTTCTTTTTTATCTGTGCTTTTGTCTTGCTTGCCATCAATATCTAAGGCAATACTTGGTGCAATAACAAGTGCAACAATGGCCATTAATTTCACCAAGATATTCAATGATGGTCCTGACGTATCTTTAAGTGGGTCGCCTACTGTGTCGCCTACAACTGTTGCGGTGTGTACATCAGAGCCTTTTCCGTAAGTGGAATCTCCTATTTGTACGCCTTCCTCAACCATTTTTTTAGCATTGTCCCAAGCTCCACCGGCGTTGGATTGGAATATTGCCATGATAACTCCTGTTGCTGTAACGCCTGCAAGTAAGCCACCAAGCATTTCTGCTCCGCCTAAAAATCCTACCAAAGTAGGTACTGCAAGTGCTAATACACCTGGCATAACCATTTCTTTCAGCGATGCTTTTGTTGAAATTTCTACACATTTATCGTATTCGGCAGCACCGTCGGCAGCTTTTACTGTTGCTTTTTCTTCATCGGTAGCTTCGCTCATGTTGCCATCGTATTTTTTGATGATAACAAGGGCGGCTTTTAATACTGGAATTTCTTTAAATTGTCGTCTAACTTCATCAATCATCATACTTGCTGCACGCCCCACGGCACCCATTGCCATTGCTGAAAATAGGAAGGGTAACATTGAGCCTACAAAAAGCCCTGCAATTATTGTTGATTTTGAAATATCAATACTTGTAACATTAGCTTGTACCATAAATGCTGAAAATAGGGCTAATGCAGTAAGTGCAGCAGAACCTATGGCAAATCCTTTGCCTATTGCAGCGGTGGTGTTTCCTACGGCATCTAATTTATCAGTTCGCTGGCGAACTTCTGGGTCTAGTTCTGACATTTCGGCGATACCACCTGCATTATCTGCAATTGGTCCGTATGCGTCGATGGCTAGCTGGATACCAGTATTTGCGAGCATTCCTACGGCTGCAATTGCGATACCATAAAGCCCAGCAAAGTAGTAAGAACCCATTATTGCTGCCGCAATAATTAAAACGGGGAGTGCCGTAGATTTCATACCTACTTCTAACCCGCCAATGATTGTAGTGGCTGCTCCTGTTCTTGATTTATCAACAATAGAGGTTACTGGTTTTGTTCCTGTTCCTGTGTAGTACTCTGTAACTTTACCAATAAAGTAACCTGCTGCAAGCCCAATAATTGTAGCTAGAAAAACATGGTAGGAGTGGTAAGTGGTTGTTATAATGTTATTTGCGTCTTCTTCTACAACAGTCCAAGTATCTGGAAGCATTGCGTCGATAATAAAGTAAGAAGCAACAATCATAACCCCTGCGGAAACAAATTCGCCGAGATTGAGTGCTTTCTGTGGGTCGCCCCCATCGGTAACTTTCACAAAGAATGTGCCTATTATAGATACTAAAATCCCTGCTCCTGCTAGCATTAGTGGCAACATTACAGGACCTAATTTGAATCCTGAAACGACTGCTGCGGAATCCATAAATGCAGTCCCAAGTACCATTGTGGCTATAATTGAGCCTACAAACGACTCGAAAAGGTCGGCGCCCATTCCTGCTACATCGCCAACGTTGTCGCCAACGTTATCGGCTATTGTTGCTGGGTTTAGTGGGTGGTCTTCTGGTATTCCTGACTCTACTTTCCCTACAAGGTCTGCTCCTACATCGGCTGCTTTTGTATAGATGCCTCCACCTACACGTGCAAAAAGGGCGATTGATGATGCCCCTAATGAAAATCCTGAAATTACATTTAAAACTTCGGTCATTCCGCCATCAAAATTCATATTAGAGTACACTGCAAAAAGGACTGTAAGCCCTAGTACGCCTAATGAAACAACTCCAAGCCCCATAACGGCACCGCCGTTAAATGCTACTTTTAGTGCTTCGTTTAGTGAGTTTCTTGCGGCGTTTGTAGTACGCACGTTTGCTTTTACGGCTATTCTCATGCCTAAATATCCTGCCAAAGCAGAAAGCCCTGCACCTACGATAAATGAAACGGCTACCCAGCCGTTGGAGGTGGCATCGTTCATGCCTTTAAAGAAGAGGAGTACGGCTACTGCAATTACAAAAATGGCGAGTACTTTATACTCTGCTTTTAGAAATGACATTGCTCCATCGGCAATGTATTTAGCAATCGTTTTCATTTTGTCTGTACCTTCCTCTTGCTTTTTTACCCATGCTGCTTTCACAACCATGTATATTAGCCCGATAACGCTAGAAGCGATAAGTACTAAAATTAAGTTTCCCATAGTGATTCTTTTAAATTTTTACTCAGTTAAATTATAGTGGATATATATTTCAATGCGTAAAAGTAAAAAAAAATACTTAGGTTCAAAACAAAAATGAGGGGCAAAGTAAATAAAGTGTGAAAAAGTGAAAGATTTTTAGAAAATCTTTAATAATGTTTTTACTATCAATACTATAAAGGTATGAAAAGTGGTGAGTAATTCACTGGAAATGTAAATTAAGCTTTACCTTTACAACCGTTTGAAAATTAGCACTTAATGGGCTTTTTCGGTGGCTTAAAAAGGGCTTTAATATGTTTTTGTCATATAAGAAGGGACTACAATAATAAAATCAGCTTTATTTTTGTTGTCGTCTTCTAATTTTTTTATATCGTCCTGCTCAACTGTAGAGATTGTTAATACTTTAATTTTTTTGTTTTTTAACTTCAAGTGCCAAACAATACCTTCGTGATTATCAGAGTGGTACGCTCCATTATAATGTACAAAAACAGTTCCTGCTCCGCTATTTCTCATAATAAAGTGTGCCATTGTTGCGTCTTTTATGGCTTGCGATTTCGGAAAATTATCTGTGGTATGTCCCATTTGCTTGCCCATTTCGAGCATTTTTGCATAGCAGGCAACATTGGCATCATAGGCTGGGGGCAGTGGGCAGATGTACTCTTTGGCTTCCGGCGAAAGTTTATCTAAGCCTTTAAAACCTTGCTTATAAACGACCCCTGCATATCGGCGTGGGATATTTGTGGCAATAAATTTGAGCTTGTTTTCTTTAGCAAATTCGACTAATGGTTTGTAGTCGGTTTTGTAATTGTCCCATTTTCGTATTTCTGCCTCAAATTTCTTTTTTGTAATTATTTCGGCAAAATACTCGTCTATAATTAATTGGTTATCAGCCTCAAACATCTCTGCACCTAGCACAAGTTTATTGCCTAATTGGGTATGCAAATCTTTTGTTATTTCGAGTTCTAGCCAATGGCTTATTGGGTTATTGTGTAGCTCGCCAATAAAAATATAGTTGGTTGCTTGGAGCTGCTTCATCATTTTTTTATAGTTCACTTTTTTGCCTTCGGCATTAAATAGCTGATAAGCTGGCTTTTGAGCGAAAGTGGTCATTGCAAAAATGGAAAATATAAAGGTTAATATTATGCTTTGTTTCATTTTGTGTATTTTTATTTTAGAGGGAAGTTATAAGCCCATATCTACTTTAATATCATTAATTTGGGCAGCCAGTTTGGCGTTAAGTGCTTCAAACTCATTTTTATTTTCCATTTGGGCTTTTAGCCCAATATAGAATTTTATCTTAGGCTCTGTGCCTGATGGGCGGACGGTAACTTTTGTTCCACTTTGGGTAAAGAATTGTAGCACGTTGGAAACAGGCATTTTAATTTCTATTTTTTCGTCCGATTTTAAATCGTGAGTTTCTCTAGTTTTGTAGTCCTTTATAAGCACCACCGGCGAACCTGCAATTTGCTTTGGCGGATTGGCTCTATAGTTGTCCATCATTTTACTGATTTCTTCGGCACCACTTTTTCCTTTTTTTACGACGTTTACAAGGGCTTCTTTGTAAAAGCCAAATTCGGCATAAATATCAATTAGTAATTCGTAAAATGTTTTGCCCATATCCTTAGCCCAAGCCGCAGCTTCGGCAATAAGAGCTGCTGACATTACGGCATCTTTATCTCGCACAAATTCGCCAGCAAGGTAGCCGTAGCTTTCTTCGCCACCACCAATAAATAATTTTTTGCCTTCGTTGGCTTTTATTATTTCGGCAATAAATTTGAATCCTGTAAGGGTATCAAAATACTCAACATTAAATTTTTTGGCAATATCAAAAAGTAGCTCTGAGGTTACAATTGTTTTTACAATATATTCATTACCAGCCATTTTGCCTGCATCTAATCGTTTTTTTATTAGATAGTAAATAAGCACTGATGCGGTTTGGTTGCCATTGAGCAAAATAAATTCGCCCGACAAATCTTTAACAGCAATCCCGACTCTATCGGCATCTGGGTCGGTGGCAAGTACAAGTTCGGCACTGGTGGCTTTGGCTTTTTTTAAGGCCATCGAGAGGGCTTCTGCATTTTCAGGGTTGGGCGACACTACGGTAGGGAAGTTTCCATCGGTAATGTCTTGCTCCGGAATGTTGATTATATTTTTGAAGCCGAAGGCTGCTAGTGCTTGTGGCACTAGTTTTACGCCTGTACCATGGATTGGTGTAAATACAATTTTCATGTCCTTTTGGCGTTCAATAATTTCTGGCGAAAGCGAAAGTTCTTTTAATTTTTGGATATAAATTTCATCAAAATCATTACCAATGGCAATGATATTTTCTTTTATTGGTTCAAATTTTATGTCATCAATATTAATGATTTTTTGCACTTGGGTAATTATGTTTTTATCGTGCGGTGCAACTACTTGCCCACCGTCGTCCCAGTAGGCTTTAAAGCCATTATATTCTTTAGGGTTGTGCGATGCGGTAATAACCACGCCACTTTGGCAGCCATAATGTCGCATTGCAAAAGAGAGTTCTGGTGTGGGGCGAAGGCTCTCGAATAGGTAAACTTTAAAGCCGTTGGCTGAAAATATATTGGCACAAGTTTCGGCAAATAGGCGGCTATTATTTCGGCAATCGTGAGCCACTGCTACGCTTATTTGTGGTAGCTTCGAGAAGCTAGATTTCACATAATTAGAAAGCCCTTGTGTGGCTGCTCCTATGGTGTAAATATTTATTTTATTTGTGCCAGCCCCCATTATTCCACGCATTCCTCCTGTGCCGAACTCTAGGTCTTTATAGAATGATTCGATGAGTTCTTTTTCGTTATTGTCAAGCATTTCTTGTACTTGTGCTTTTGTTTGGGCATCGTAATTTCCTGTAAGCCAAAGTGCTGCTTTTTTTCTTATTTGGGTATCCATGTTGCTATTTTAATGGGTTCTATTTTTCTATTTCTGATTTTTTGTAAAAGTAATAAATATTTAGGCAAGTTGTAAAATTTTGCTTAATAATTTTGAAAATAGGCTAGTTCTTTCGCTGCGACTTGTTTTTTCAATACATTGTTACTCGCTATTGCTGTTGCAAAAAATAATTCATTTAACATAAATTGTCCATAATACCCATTACATATTGATAATTGCTGACAACTAGCTGTGCTTATTTCTGAGGCAGGACGAATTTCGTTGTAAGCAATTTTCACATCTTTAAGTGTTGGGGCATCAAAAAACTCTGTAGGCAACTGTGTATTTTCTAGCGTTGCAGCACTCTATGCGACTGTTTCTTTTACAGGGTGCGTTTTATCATAAGTGGCACTTGTCGTTTTTTCTCTTTTGTTTTTTGGTAAAAAGGAAAGAGTACTAATACAATGATTGCAAGTCCATAAAGCGTTATTTTATAGCCATAGCACTTGGAAATAAACAGGTTACAATTTTTTAATGATTTTTTTTTTACAAAAGGTTTTATTTTTTATTAAAAGCGACTATTTTTGTCAATTCAATTTAAAATTAAAAGCACTATAGTGCCTAATTTTGATTTTTTCAATGTTTATGAAAAAAATACTATCCATATTTTTGATGTTAGCTGCTGTGATTTCTACAAATGCACAAGTCAAATTTTCGGCAACTGCAAAAAAAGCAGTAGAAGTAGGAGAGGTATTTCAACTCTCATTTTCTGTAAATTCCAAAGCCACAGGCTTTCGAGCCCCCCGTATTTCAGGCCTTCAAGTTATTTCGGGGCCAAGCACATCTACCAGTAGCCAATACCGCATTGTCAATGGGCGTACAAGCCAAAGCCTTACAACCACCTACAATTACAACCTAAGGGCAGTAAAAGAAGGCACATTTACAATAGGCACCGCCAAAGTAACCGTTGCCGGGAAAAACTACAAGTCCAATGTCCTAAGAATAAAAGTAGTAAAAGCTTCAAATAAATCGGGCAAGGCAGCAACAGGCACTTCTGCAGACGAGCTATTTGTACGAGTTATCTTAAATAAATCTAGCGTCTATTTAGGCGAGCCCATTACAGCCACCATTAAAATTTACACAAAAGTACCGCTCTTAGATTTTAAGGATATGAAATTCCCTAGCTACTCTGGGTTCTGGTCCCAGGATATACTCTCCCCCACAAATATTGCCCTACAACGAGAAACCTATAAAGGCAAATTATACGATGCCGCAATTCTAAAGCAGACCCTACTTTTCCCACAAAAAACAGGCAAGCTAACTATTGACCCCTACGAACTAGAACTTACCATAAAAGAAAAATCGGGCAAAGCTAGAAACTTCTTTGGGCAGATTGTAGATAGGTATATACGGGTGGACAAAAAGCTAAAAAGTTACCCCAATACCATAAATGTAAAACCTTTATCAGGCAATCAGCCCACTAACTTTTCTGGGCTAACAGGGAAAAATATAAAACTCTCCGTTACTACCGATAGCCAAGAAATTAAGCAAGACGAAGGCATCACCTTAAAGGTAAAAATATCGGGCAGCGGAAATTTAAAGTTAATCGATGAAATTCCAGTTAATTTCCCCGCCTCATTTGAAAAATATCCGCCCAAGATAAAAGAAAATATTAGCAACACTTCGGCAGGCTCATCGGGTAGTAAAACATTTGAGTACTTTTTTGTTGCCCGAGACCCCGGCTCTTACACCATTTCTCCAATCGAATTTAGCTATTTCGATATACAACTGAAACGCTATAAAACACTCACCTCTAAACCCTTTACAATAACTGTTTCCAAGGGCGATGGCAGGTCGGTTGCCGGCAAAACAAATTCTAGCTCACAGTCCGAAATAGAAAACCTAGGCAATGACATTCGCTTTATAAAGCAAGACAATTTAGAGTTATATAAAAAAGGCAATCACTATGCCGGCTCTTGGGCGTACTTCCTTACTTTCCCTTTCGGGATATTTTTACTTATTCTACTTCTGCTTCTTCGTAGAAAAAGCATAAAACTAAATGCAGATACAGCAGATAACAGAACTCGAAAAGCAAGTAAACTCTCTAAGAAACGGCTAAAAGTTGCCTCGAAGTATTTAAAAGAGAATAATACAACCGCTTTTTATAAAGAAATTCTACAAGCCACATGGGGGTATCTCGGCGATAAATTCCACCTCCCAGTTTCCGAAATTACCAAAGAAAAAATAACAGCCGTATTGTCCGAAAAAGGGATAGAGCAAGAATTAGTAAATCGCCTAAACACAATGATAAGCACTTGCGAATTTGCACAATATGCCCCTGTTGGGGCAGAAGGTAGCCCCGAGAAAATTTACAATGAAGCCGGGCAAATTATTGATGCGATTGAAAAATCAAAACTATAAATTTACAGTAAAAAAAAGCAATAACTAAAAAGTTATCGCTTTCCTCTGTGACCCCTCTGCGGCTCGAACGCAGGACCCACGCCTTAAAAGGGCGTTGCTCTACCAACTGAGCTAAGGAGTCTTAATGTGATTTTGAGTGCAAATTAATAAAGCCTTGCCTTATTTTGCGGTTGCAAAGGTAAAATCTATTTTGTATTTTGCAAAAAAACTATTTCAGAATCCTAAAAAAACTAACCCACGCAAGTGCCAAAACAATAGACCAGATGACTCAATTAAAAAACACACTTACCCTCACTCTTATTTTATGCCTCCAACTCAATACTTTTGGGCAACTAAGCGAAACTTTCAGAGATGATTTTGATAATAACAAAAATAGGTGGACACTTAAAAGCAATGCAAGCTCGGCAGCATCTATAAAAAATGGCTTGCTAAATATGCAGCACAAACGCAAAAGTGGCTGGTATGTCTATTTCTGCGATGCCCACTTAAACCCTAAGAGCGATTTTTATATCGAAACCAAAATAAAGCAAACTGCAGGCCCACAAAAAGATGCTTTTGGGCTCATTTGGGGAGCATCAAGCTGGAAGGACAGTTATTACTTTGAGGTTTCGGCAGCCGGCTGGTACCGCATTTATAAGTACCAGAAAAGTAAATATTCTGAAATTAAAAAATCGGACTGGAGTACAAAAATAAAAAAAGGAAAACTATTTAATACTATTGCGGTTGAAAGAAAAAATGGCAAACTCAACTACTACATCAACGGCAGTAAAGTGCATAGCACTGCAAATATGCCCCCATTAGGCAAATACATTGGCTTTTCTTTGGGCAAAGAAATTTCAATTTCGGCAGATTATTTAAGCGTAAAGCAGAAAAAAGCAGGTATTAATTTATTAACTGGCGGGGTCTCTAAATTCAGCAAAAAAATATGGGGGCAGCAATAAACTCAAAAGAAGGCGAAATTGCCCCAGTAATTGCCCCCGATGGCAACACCTTATACATTGCCCGTGATGTTGGCTACACCAACCATGATATATGGTACTCTACAAAAAAAGCAGACGGTAGTTGGAGCAAACTCAAAAATATAGGCAAACCCCTAAACAACTCTGGCGACAACGTTGTAATTGCAGTAACGCCCGACAATAATACCCTCATGCTAGAAGGGCTATACAATAGCGATGGCAGTTTAAAAAGCGACCAAGGCATTTCGGTAACCTACCGCACCCAAACTGGCTGGACTACGCCTGTAAAAATCAATATCAAAAACTATTATAACCTAGACCAGTACGAGAGCTTTAGCCCCACTGGCGATAGACAAACCATTGTAATGTCCGTTGAGCGAAGAGGCGGCTATGGCAAAAAAGACCTTTACGTTAGCTTTCGGCAAGCCGATGGCTCGTACAGCCAGCCCAAAAACATGGGAGCAGTACTCAATAGCTACGACAACGAAGGCACACCTTATATAGCACCCGATAATAAAACCCTCTACTTCTACTCCTACGCCGAGCCGGGATATGGCGGTGCTGATATTTTTGTATCCAAACGCCTAGATGACAGCTGGACGAACTGGAGTACTCCAAAAAACCTAGGAAAAAAAATAAATACTTCTGGCTGGGACGTGTATTACACCACCGATGCCAAGGCTGAATTTGCCTATTTGGTATCCACCAAATTTTCTTACGGAAGGGAAGATATTTACACTATAAAGCTAAGCGAAAAGGAAAAACCAGACCCTGTTGTAATGATGGTTGGACGAGTATTGGATAGAAAAACGAACAAAACAATAGCCGCAAACATTGTGTACGAAGATGCCACAACAGGTAAAATTGTAGGGCAAGCCCGCTCAAACCCTAAAACAGGAGAATATAAGGTAGTACTTCCTTACGGAAAGAAATACAAAATAAGAGGAA
>CAMZKQ010000174.1 GCA_947311265.1 uncultured Chlorobiota bacterium
AATAATGCAAAGTGTTACTACGCCAAAGAAAATCCCAATTAATTTATAGCTCATTACTTTTTTTAGAAGCATAGCTTCTGGCAGCGATAGCCCAATTACCCCCATCATAAAAGCAATGGCGGTCCCCATAGGAATCCCTTTTGCCACTAGCACTTGCACTACAGGCAAAATGCCTGATGCGTTAGAGTACATTGGTACTGCAATTATTGTAGAGGCCGGTACTGCCCACCAATTATTTTTACTCATGTATTGCTCAAAAAAGCCTTTCGGGATATAGCCGTGCATTAGCCCACCAATGGCAATACCGACAATTATATAAGGCAAAATGCCTTTTAGTATTTGCAACACTTCGTGCCATATTGTAGGCAAGCGTTGTAAGAGGTTTTGTTTTTGGGCAATAAATCTATTTTGCTCTTTTTCCGAGTTGGATAGTATTTCTTTTACCCATGGTGTTAAGTAGCGTTCTAGTTTCAGTTTTTCCAAGATAAAGCCCGATACCATGCCAAGGATAATCCCACTTAGCACATAAATAAGTGTTATTTTAAACCCAAATAGTCCTAAAAATAACCCAATTGCCACTTCGCTTACCAAAGGTGAAGTAACTAAAAATGCAAAGGTTACCCCTAGTGGAATACCCCCTTTTACAAAGCCAATAAATAGTGGTATTGATGAGCAAGAGCAAAATGGTGTTACGACCCCAAAACTACTTGCCATGAAATATTCTAGCCCATATAATTTATTTCGGGACAGGAAATTTCGTACTTTATCCACCGGGAAATAACTATTAATGATACCCATAAAAAAAATGATTACAAAAAGTAAAAGCATTATTTTTACAGTATCATAAATAAAAAAATTAAGGGCTTCCGACAAATGATTACCTGTATCCAAACCCAAGAGTTTGTAAACCAAGTAATCAGCCATATTTTGTATCCAATCGAACATTTATTTATGGCTTATTTCTCTAACAAATCAAGCAGCTCTGCCGAGGACGGCACACGCCCTTTAAGCACAACTTCTTCGTTAATAACAACTGCCGGTGTGGACATTACATTGTATTTCATAATTTCAACAATGTCTTCCACCTTCTCAATAGTTGCATCAATATTATTCTCGCTTACCACTTGGGTTACTATTGCCACTGTTTTTTTGCATTTTTGGCAACCTGTTCCTAAAATTTTAATTATTTTGCTCATTACGTTTTAAATTTGTTTATCGCCAATAAACGATAGTGTTAATAAAAAAATTATTCTAAAAAATCTTTAAACAAGAGACTTGCTTTTTTCCAATTTTTACGATTGATACAATACTTAATCTTCGGTGGTTTTAATTCCCCTTGAATTAGTCCTGCGTTTTTCAGTTCTTTTAAATGTTGCGAAATGGTAGATTGTGCAATTGGCAATAACTCCACCAAATCGCCAGTAAAACAGCAGGATTGCTTGTTCAGGTGCTTTAGAATTTCAACCCTAGTAGGGTGTCCTAATGCCTTGGCAAAGGTCGCTAAATCAATCGAACTTTGTGTATATTCTATGTCTTTAACTGTCCGTTTCATTTTAATCGTAAAATTACGATTAATCTTTTAATTAGGCAAATCTATTTTTTGCTATCTATATTTAATGCTCTTAAATTACTCAAATTTTCTCATTTGTTTTCAATCTATTTTTATTATCAAATTTTTGGGGTCATGATTTAACGATTTTCCCGAGTTTTAATATTTTCATCACTTCATATAAAGTACTGGTAAAAGATAGGGATAAGCGATTTTATAGGGCAGTTAAGCCTAATGCTTTTAGATGCCCAGTCGAGCTGGGAATAACGGCAAGTATTGTATTTCTAAATCGGTATTATTATTTGATAATCAAATAATTAAATAACAGCTCTATTATTTTTAAGGCAACTCAATTTTAAATTACCCCTTCGGCTTCAAGGGCTTTAATTTCAGATTCTGAAAAGCCTAAAACGGTGCCATAAATTTCCTTATTGTGCTGCCCAATTTCTGGTGGTGCAACCCTTGTTTTTTCCTCTGGGATATTGGTCATTTTTATAGGGTTTCCTGCCATTTTCATTTTGCCTGTAATGCTATCTGTCGTCTCAACAATCATGTTTCGGGCGGCAACTTGTGGGTGCTGCATGGCTTCGCCAATGGAGTTTACAGGGCTGTATGGGAGTTTAGCTTGGTCAAATAATTTTTCCCAGTATGCTAGGTTTTGTTTTTCAAGGATTTCTTCAAATTGCGGTAGCAATTTATCTCTATTTTCGGTGCGTTTCATATTGTCTGCAAAATCAGGATTTTCGAGCAAATCTTCCCTTTTTAAGAGTTTACAAAAGTTTTGCCACATAGCATTATTTCCTACCGAAATTGCCATGTAGCTATCCTTAGTACGAAAGACCTGAAAGGGTGTAATTGTGGGGTGCTGGTTGCCACCTGGCTTGGGCGATTCGCCATTTACATCGTGGCGAACGATGGCATTTTCTAGCAAGGAGAGTTGGCAATCGAGCATGGCGACATCCACCCGCTGCCCTTTGCCTGTAATTGCTCTACTGTAAAGTGCTGATATTATGCCAATTATAGTATAAAGCCCCGCCCCTAAGTCGCCTATAGAAACGCCTACTCTTGTTGGAGGTTTATCCTGCCAGCCTGTAATGCTCATCATTCCGCTCATGGCTTGTACAAGCATATCGTAGGCTGGTTTTTTAGAGTCGGGGCCAGTTTGCCCAAATCCTGATGTTGAAGCATAGATGATTTGGGGGTTTACTTTTTTTATTTCGTCGTAACTCAGCCCCAGTTTTTCCATTGTTCCGGGTCGGAAATTCTCGGTAATTACGTCTGCTTTTTCTGCTAATTTTAGCAAAATTGCTTTTCCTTTTGGGGATTTTAAGTTTAATGATATACTTTTTTTGCCTCTATTTACGCTCATAAAATAGGCTGATTTTCCATTTTTAAAAGGGCCAAAGTATCTGGCATCATCGCCACGTAGTGGCATTTCTACTTTTATCACTTCTGCCCCTAGTTCTTGCATAAGCATTGTGCTGTAGGGGCCTGCAAGTACTCGTGTAAGGTCTAGTATTTTTACGTTTTCTAGTGGTTTCATCGGTATTTTTTTTGTTTTTGAAAAGGTAGGCAATTGAAAGGGAAACTAAGCGATGCCGAACGGGATCAACATATTCTTCTGAACTGCTAAGCATGCCGTGTTGGTAGCGTAGGGCAAATTCCCAGCTATTTTTGCTGGTGAGTTCGTAGGCCATTTGTGCAAATATGCCTGTATCCCAACGGTTGTATTTGTTTGTTTTATCAGTAAAATCAACTTTTGTGGTTGTTTCTTGGAACGTTTTGTAGCTAAGGTAGTAGTATTTTCCATCTGTCCAGAATGCGGCATAGGGTCCAAAGCCTAGTTCCCATGCACGGTAGCGGTTATGAAAAATTTTCATTCCTGCCAAAACAGGAATTTCTACAAAATTCATATAGGTTTTGCCTTCGCCGTGCTGTGGTTGCTTGTTTTTTAAGCCCTTTCGGGAATAGAGTAGCTCTGGCTGCACAAACATTACTTTATTTAGACTATAGCGATACAAAATTCCTGCCTGAAAATCAGTTTTAATTTTCCGGGAGTCTTTTACCAGTTTTTCTTGGGCTGGGTTTTCGTAAAAAATTGTAGTGAAATTTACACCTGTTTTTAGTCCATAAAAAGTCTGACTTTTTACAAGTGGGCTAAAAAGAATCAGCAGAATAGTTATAATTAAATGTCGGCTCATTATAATTTATATGTCTATTTTGTAAGAATATAAAAGTACTCGTCGTTTTTTTGTTGGCTAAATTTAGGGTTTACATTTTCCCTAACAAGTTGCTTATGCCTGTGCTTCCGCCCATAAGTCCGTTGGCAATATTGCCCATTTCTTGTTCATGGAGTTTTTCGGCTGCAATTATTGCTTTGTTTACTGCTACGATTACTAAGTCTTCTATGGTTTCTTTGTCGTCTGCAATAGTTGGGCTAATTTCAATATTTGTTACTTTTTTGTTCCCGGTCATGGTTACTTTTACAAGCCCATTTTCGGCTTGTTCGCTTACAAACATGGTGTCTAGTTTTTTTCGTCCTGCTTCTTTTTGCTCATTTACCTGAGCCATTAATTGGTCTAGCATTTTTGTTTTTTTGATTATGTTTTTATTTTTACAAAAATAATAATTGTTTTATTAAAATCCATTAATCCTAAGAAAATAAAAAGCCCCCCAATAAATTATATTTATGGGGGGCTTTTTTAGAGGGGGAAATAATCTTTATTCTACTTCTTTTTTTATGGGTTCTGGGTTATTTCGTTGGTATATTTTTTTCCCTAAAAGTTGCCCCAAAAAAAAGGCGACTAACAGGAAGGGATAGGTGTACCATGCAAAGCCTAAGTCGAACCAATACCTCAAGGCAACAACAGCGGGGATTGGTAAGTGAATGGCTAAGAACCATTTAAAGGTGAGTTTTTTCAAGCGTCCACGCCAAATCCCGAAAGGGATATTCAGCAGGAATACTAAAATGGCTACTATGGCTATACGTACTGCTAATTCCATTTTATTTCGTTAATTTTTCTGCCAACTGGGCATCTACTTTGTAAAAAGTATCTGCCTCTTCGCCATTAAGGTTAACAAATTCTTTGGTTATTTCAGCAATGCTTAAACCAATATTTTCGCCATAAAGGAAACTGAATCCTTTTTCGTTGGTGTGCAAAATACTTATTTTCAGTCCTGCCTCTTTTGCTTTGGAAAGCTGTGAAAAAACAACTCCGGGGTTACTAAAGTGGAGTTCTAATTCTTGCTCTACCTTTGCAAGCCCCTTATGGCGGCTAGTAATTTCAGGTTTTTTAGAGAGTGCTATAGGAAGAAATTTTACGCCTTCGGCGAGCTCTATATCTACAATAAGCCCTGCTTCGGTATCTTCTTTTTTTGTAATATTACGAGTGATTACAAAGTATAGCTTATCTGCCTTCTCTGGTTGAGATGAGTTGCCAAAAATGGTTTCAAAAAATGTTTTCATTTTATGTTTAGTTTTGATTGGTAGCTAATTTTTTCGTTTACAGTTTCACTTAAAAGCCAATGCCACCAGAACGTTTTATTGCGTCGTCGCTTACAATTGACCTTATATCTTCAACAGTAATTGTTGCTTGTGCTTTTTTAGTTCGTAACTTTGCATCAAGCGATGCCATGCGTAGGTGCTGATTACGGATTGCAGCTTCTATTATTTTTCGTACTCGCCTTGCATTTCCAAAATATTTATCTCTTTTTTTATGTAAATCTTCGAGGTAGCTGGTTAAAAATTCTTCTGCTTTAGCATCTGGTTTTAATTTTTCTTCTTGAAGCATGAAGTTGGCAATTTTTAGCAAGGTTGCAGCACCATAATCTTTAAAGTGCATCGTTTTATCAAAACGGGATTTTAGTCCGGGGTTGGAACGTAGGAAATTATCCATATTATCGGGGTAACCTGCTACAATTACGGCAAATTTACCTCGTTTGTCTTCCATGTTTTTAAGGATTACTTCAATGGCTTCTTTTCCGTAGCTATTTTGCCCACCTTCGGAGAGTGCGTATGCCTCATCAATAAAGAGGACACCACCGCTTGCTTCGTCAATTTTTTCCTTTGTTTTTAAGGCAGTTTGCCCTACAAATCCGGCAACTAGCCCATCACGCCCAGTTTCTACTATATGTCCTTTTTCGAGTAAGCCAAGGGCTTTATATATTTTGCCCATAATGCGGGCAACAGTTGTTCTTCCTGTGCCGGGGTTGCCAGTAAATACGGTGTGCATCGAAAATTTATTCAATACATCTTTCCCGCTTTCTCTATAATATCGTACAAGTTTTATCAATTCATTGACGTTATTTTTGATATTATTTAGCCCCACTAGCGAGTTTAGCTCGGCTACGGTTTCTTTCAGCAGTTGTTCATCAACAGGAATATCGGCTGCTCTTTCGCTTTCTAGATGTACAATTTTCTCTACATCTTCTTTTGTAATTGTAGATAGTTGTTCGTTGGTCAATGCCCTAATGTCCTCACTTTTCATTAGCCGAAGCCCCATATTCATTTTTCCTTCATCAACTAGGGAGTAGGCATATCGCCCATTTCCAAAGGTTCTGCCTCTGTTTCTGTAGGCCTCTATTAAGGTTTTATTTAGGAATGTTTTTGCTGCTGGGGTAAGTTTTACCGACCGCTTTACTGCTGCATATTGTGCTATTTCTAAAAGTTCTTGTGGGATATAATCGTCGAATTTAAAGTGGTATTTTATTCGAGATTTTAGCCCGGGGTTAGATTTTATCATATAATTGGTTTCCTTAGGATAGCCGGCCAACATTATGGCTAAATCGCCCTCTCCGTCGGACATTTCTTTTACGATAACTTCTAAAACTTCCTTACCAAAATCTTTTTTATCTTCTTTGGAACGCACAAGCATATAGGCCTCGTCGATAAATAAAATCCCTCCACGAGCCTCTTCAATGGCTTCTTTTACTTTTGGGGCAGTTTGCCCAATAAATTCACCGACCAAGTCCGACCTGTCCACTTCGTGTACATGCCCTTTTGAGAGTAAACCCATTTTCTGGTAAATTTTGCCGAGTAATTTTACAACTGTGGTTTTTCCTGTTCCTGGATTACCTGTAAATACCGAGTGTAAGCTAATATCTTCGTTATCATCAAAGCCTTTTTCTTTTCTTATTTTAAGGAAATCGAGGTAACTTACATGGTCTTTAATTTTTTGTTTTATGCTATTGAGCCCAATAAGCTCGTTAAGCCTTGCCATTACTTGTTCTAGCGACTCGTCTTTTTCGCCATCTTCCAGCACCGTTTGCTGAATTGCCGTTTTTGTAGCAGTAGAAACGGGGTTTTTCCCTTCTTGATTTTTTGCCCCCATAGTAAATTCGGTGGCTGCCACTAGGGTATCCATAAAGACAATTTCCACGGAATATTGGTCGTCTTTCCAAGAGCCAGGGTCGTTGTTTCCCCAGCCTCTGTCGTAGGTGAAAATTTTTCCTTTATTCCCTTTTTCTATAGCTCGTAGAGTTTCAACTTGTGCTTTGTGCTGCCCTGCATCGTCATAAAAGTTTATAAAGAACTCTAAATTCCACGCCTTATTTGTTTTGGGTTTCAACGAAAACTCAACCCAGATATATTTTGTTTTTTTCTGGTTAAAAGTCGTTAGGTATTTCCTATTTTCTGGCTTTATATTCCAAGCATCTGATTTTCCTGTATAGAGTTTTACATCAACGACTTCAAAGTAAGGGTTTGAGCCTGTGGTTACTCTGCCTATGTCTTCGATAAAAAATTTATTTGAGCCTACAAATTTGCCATCAATGTATGCCTCGGCAACGTAAGAACCTTTTTTCCAGAAGCCTCCAACTTCATCAACACCCCAGCTTTCGTAAATATTTACAACATTTTGAGTTTTGCTTATTTTGTGGTCGCTTTCTAGGTTACAAATTTCTTTTCGGTCTTTTTTAGAAACATCAAAAATTTTCATTGCACATTTTGCCTCCCACTCTTCTTCATCAAAGAGTTTGTTGTAAAAAGCAAACTGCATGCGGATATATGAGACTTCGCTTTTGTCAAAAACGCGCCTAAATTTTTTTGTAGAGTTAGCCATCCATTCTGCCGATGAATATACTTTCATCGACTTAAATTTATATGGGTTGCCGTATTTATAATTTTCTTTTGCCATAGTGTTCTTTTTGTTACCTCATTGCTTACTAACTATTTAGGGTTAGCCTGTTAGGATAGCATAAATTAAGCATCAAAATAAAATTCTTATTGTATTGCAGTATCTGCAATTTTAGTTTTGCTAATATTAAATAAAACTCCAAAAGTATTATTTTTATTGCAAATTAAACTAGTTGGCAAATTTATATAAATTTTGTTATTTTAAGATAGCTTTTAGTATAAATTTTCTATATTTTTTTGATTTCCTTTAATATACGCAATCGCTTGCTTAAGCCTTGCCTCTCCCTTTTTATCAATAATTTTAAAGTTACATTTTGAGTCCTGAAGTGCTTTAAGGTATTTTTTATATAAATACGTCCTTTTTTTTCCAGCATTTTCTCGCACCCCATCTTTTACCCAAGGCAAGTTGGGCTTACACAAGAGGTACAGGTAATCCTGTCGGATATAATTTGTATCTTTCAAAAAATTGGGCACCTGAAAAAAGCATTCCTGAAACCATACTTTTGTAATTATTAAACCGGTATCAAAAAATATTTTATCTTCCGTATAGTGTTTTTGGAGTTCAGTTTTTTGCACATTTGCAATATGCAATACATCTTTATAAGTGTAGTTTCTAGCTAGGTTTTCTACATATTTTCTGGCATATTCTTCTATATATTTCCCTTGGAAATATTGGGCAAGGGCCTTTCCTAATGTTGATTTTCCAGAGGACTCTGCCCCTGTTAAAATTATTTTCATAATATGGGTGTATCGAAAAACAAAATACCTGATAAAACTTACCAGGCATTTTGTTACGAACTATTTTATTAAATCTAACTATTTGCCTTAAAGGCTTTTAGGGCTTCATTTAGTTTTGGCACAACGTCAAAAGCATCGCCTACGATACCATAATCTGCGGCCTCGAAAAACGGTGCATCAGCATCAGTATTAATCACAACAATTACTTTCGAGCTATTTACACCTGCAAGGTGCTGAATTGCCCCTGAAATCCCTACGGCAATATATAAATTAGGGGCAACTACCTTTCCTGTTTGCCCCACATGCTCGGAATGTGGTCGCCAATCCAGGTCAGAAACTGGGCGAGAGCAACAGGTTGTACCGCCTAAAATATCTGCCATTTCTTCAATCATTCCCCAGTTTTCGGGGCCTTTTAGCCCTCGTCCTGCCGAAACAAGAATTTCGGCATCGTTTACCGATAGTTTTTCCGAGGCTTTTACTAAATCTGTAACTTTTACAGCTCCTGCGTTAGCAGGGATTTCGGCATCGAAATTTTCTTCGCTAATGGCTACGGGCTGCTCTATTAATTTGAACGAATTTTGCGTTAGTGTAATCACTTTTACTGCGGATTCTATTACAAAATCGGCAAATGCTTTGCCCGAGTAGGCTCTTTTTCTAACGGTAAATGGTGCATTGGTGGGTAACTGCATTGCTCCTGTTGCTAGCCCTGCATCTAGCCGAACGGCTACTCTGGGTGCGATAGCTTCACCCGTAGGGTTATTGCCAAAGATTACAACTTCTGCATTTTGTGCAATCGCTACTTTTGCTACTGTTGCCCCATAGGCTTGTGCCGAAAATCCTGAAAAGGCAGCCTCATCTATAGTTATCATTTTTTCGATGCCATAGTTGGCTAATTTTTCTAGCTCGCCATCGGCTAATTTGCCTACGGTAACGGCTATTGCCGAACTGTTTAAAAGTGCGGCAGTGGCTTTTGCATAAGATGCAAGTTCGAATGCTGATTTTTTAAACGCTCCATTCCAATTTTCTGTATATACTAAAACTGACATATCTTTTTCTTTTGATGGTTATAAGTACTATTAATTTTTGCTTTTAGCAAAATAAATATTTGAGTTTAAATGGCTTTTGCTTCTTCATGAAGTAAGCGTACCAGCTCGTTGATATTATCTGGGGCTACTAGCTTGCAAGCAGCTTTTGCTTCTGGCAAGTAGTGTTTTGATGTTTTTGTTTTTTCGGCTTGCTCTACTGCAGGAATTACGGTTAATTTTTTCCTTCGGGCTTGCATAATCCCTCTCATATTTGGGATTTTGGGCTCTATAGCAAAGCCTTTTCCTGCACTTATTACTATTGGGAATGTGGCTTCTATAGTTTCTGTTCCGCCATCGGTTTCTCTCTCGAGTGTAGCTTTACTACCGTCGGAAGTAATTTTTGAAACCCCTGATACTGATGGTAAGTCCAGCAACTCGCCTACCATTCCTGCCATTTGCCCACCATTGTAATCAATGGACTCTTTGCCTGTTACAATAATATCGTATGTACCAGATTTGTACACCGCTGCAATTTGCTTGGCGGTAAACATTGCATCTTTGGGGTCGGCATCTACTCGTATGGCATCGTCTGCCCCTATTGCTAGGGCTTTCCGTAGGGTGGCATCGGCTTCTGGCAAGCCAACATTTACTGCCGTAATGTGTAGGCTGCCTATTTCGGCTTTTAGTTCGAGCAGGCGAGTTAGACCAAGTTCCTCGTATGGCCCCACAATGTATTGAATATCGGTTTTATCAAACTGAGTATTATCATCGGTAAATCTAATTTTTGAAGTGGTATCGGGGACGTGCCCAATGCAGATTAATGCTTTCATGGATTTTATTTTTATGGTAAAAATTTGTTATGCAAACATAGTATTTTTTTTAGGATTTTCAAATTGAAATTTTATAAAATTTTATTTTTTTTTGCAAAAACGACCTGTTTTAAAACACAAGTTCGGTAAAACCGCTATAATTCTAGTTTTTTCTTTTCAGGATTAAATTATGTGCTATTATTAGGTATAGTGATAAAGTTAGCCCATAAAATTTAACTATTTGCCAAAACCAACTCTGCTTTTTAAGAATTTTTAGTACCTTTGCTTTAAAGTTTTAAGCATTTTACATTTCCAAACACACCTATTTTAAACGCCCTTTCGTTCTATGAAACAAACTAAAATTATCCTATTATTTGCTATCCTTTTATCAGCCACAGCCTTAAAAGCACAATACTGGCAACAAAAAGTGGATTATAAAATAAATGCTACCCTCAACGACACGCTGCATTCGCTCTCGGCATTTCAGGAGATGACTTATACCAACCATTCCCCAAATTCACTCAACGAAATTTACATACTGCTCTATGCCAATGCTTTTAGCACTAAAAAGAGCCAGTTTGCCGACCAGCAACGGACTACTTTTAAGAAAGAATTTATCTATTTTAAGGACGAGGATTTGGGCTACATGGACTCCTTAGATTTTAAAATAGATAACAAAAAAGCAAATTGGAATTACGAAGGAGAAACTAAAGAAATTGTAAAAATAACTTTACCAAAGCCCCTACTTTCTGGCGAATCTGTAACCATTAGCACAGCTTTTTTTCTAAAATTCCCAAAAGCCGTTTCTCGGCTAGGACACGCTGGGCAAAGCTACCAAGTTACACAATGGTTTCCCAAAGCCGCACTATACAACCATAAAGGCTGGCACCTATTACACTATTTAGATAAAGGCGAATTTTTTGCCGATTTTGGCGACTATGATGTAACACTTACACTACCCCAAAACTATGTGGTAGGTGCAACGGGCAACCTACAAACGCCATCGGAAATGGCGTGGCTAACTAAAAAATCGGAAGAAAAAATAAATTTCCCTATTCAGGCAAGAATGTATAAAGGCAATCCTGATGATTTTAAAGGCAAACCTGCAAAAGTACAAACTAAAAAAGATAGCCCCAAAACACCATCATCAAAACAACTAAAAACAATTCGCTACACGCAAAAAAACGTGATAGATTTTGCATGGTTTGCCGATAAAGATTACTACGTGAGAAAAGGCAGCGTAAAATTACCACACTCAGGCAGAACCGTTACCACTTGGAGCATGTTTACCTATGATTTTCTCTCCGGTTTTGAAAATAGCATCGAAGCCATAGACTCTTCGCTTTACTACTACTCCAAATTTACCGGCGATTACCCCTTCGATAATTGCACCGCAGTAAGTGGCCCCATGAGTGCAGGTGGCGGTATGGAGTACCCTACAATTACAATTATTTCGGTAAAAAATGATGTACAGCAGGTTATCATTCACGAAGTTGGGCACAATTGGTTTCAAGGCATTTTGGCTAGCAACGAACGCCGATATGCGTGGATGGACGAAGGCATAAACTCGTTTTACGACCGTAGAATTGGCGAAATATTAAATACCCACAAGGATTTCTCCCCACACAGCAACCACACCCATTTTGAAGCAACCAACCTTAACGACAAATCGCTAGCCCCCGACGGGATGAAAATAATGTACCGCCTAATGGCCTCCAAAGAATACGACCAGCCCTTAAACCTATCGTCTGCACATTACTGCTCGGTAAATTATGGGGGCATTGTGTACGGAAAAGGCTCATATATTTTAGAGCATTTGGCACGCTACCTAGGGGCTGAAAAGTTTGATAAAGTAATGGCTACCTACTACGAAAAATGGAAATTTAAACACCCTTATCCGCAGGATTTGCAAGACGTATTTATTAAGCAAACTGGCGACTCCTTAAATTGGCTTTTCAACGACTTGGTAAATACCCCCCGGAAAAATGACTACGCTATCCGTAAAGTTAAGAATAAAAAATCCGCAGACTCTATTTTTGTAACCATCAAAAACAAAGGCAAAATACCCGCCCCTTTTACTATCGGTTTTGTAGATAAAACAGGCAAATACGATTACATTTGGGCAGAAGGATTTTATGGTAAAAAAACAATTGCATTGCCCAAACAAGCCTATCATAAAATTGGGCTAAATGCCGAGCAATCTTTGTTCGATGTAAATATGAAAAATAATTTCTCTAAAAAATTAGGCTTTTCGCCGCTTAAAATAAAACTGGGGTACACCACAAAACACGCAGAAAAAAACAGCCTACTTTGGCTGCCAATTATTGGTGTAAATAAGCACGATGGCTTTATGGCAGGCGTAATGCTTTACAATTTATTCCTCCCGAAAAGGCGTTTTGAATACCTAGTTGCCCCAATGTATGGGGTAAGAAGCAACGCTTTGGCAGGATTTGCCGACCTACGTTTAAACTTCTTTCCCTACTCCGAAAAGCGAAGGCTAAAACTGCAATGGGGCATAAAAGCCAAAAAATATGCTTACAATAAAGTTGATAAGCAAAGTTTAGGTTTTACTAAAATAGAGCCTTCAGTGCGTTTTGAGTTCCGAAACAAACCCCTTTCAGGCTTTAACCACAATGCTCTTAGTTTTCGAGGGATTATAATTAACGAAGAAGTGGCGACCTTCTCTAACGGTGCGTTTAAATACGGCAATAATCCCACATCAATACACGAATTAAAATACGAATTTGAAAGGCTAAAACCCCTTAATAATCAATCCTTTAAAATCAGCCTTCAGCATATTGACATGGTAAATACCGCAGAATTTATTACCAAAGTTTTTGCAGAATATAAAATTCATATCCCTTACAAATGGAGAAATTCGGGGCTAAATATCCGTGTTTTTGGTGGCGATGTGCAAAAAAATATTTTCAAAGAAAGTACAATTAACCGCTATGATTTCGGCATTGGGGCAGGCAGCTACACCGATTACACTTACGACAATACTTACTTTGGACGAGGGGCAACTTCGGGCTTTTCTGCGGCACAGATTTTCATTAAAGATGCAGGGCTAAAAGTACCGTATAACTTACAGGTTTCTAAGCTTGCAGCACTCAATTTAGCCAGCTCGTTGCCCGGACGTTTTCCGGTAAAGTTATATTTTGATATTGCTTTACACAAAACCAGTACAACCACTTTTAACAACAGTTTTTCTGGTGGCATCAAATTTACAGCATTTAACGAAGGCTTAGAAATTTATTTTCCTATAATTAATTCGTCAGATATTCGTGCCTACCAAAAGCTATACGACATAAAATATTATCAGCAAATTACGTTTTTAATTGATTTTCAGAAATGGGATATTTTTGATATTTACAAACACGCCATGAACTTGTTGTAACAATGCACCGTACCTATTTGCACGACTCTTGATGCGGCTACAAGCCGCCCTATGAGTGTTGTAACTAACTGATTTTCAGTTGCTAATTTTGAATACCCTTGCAAAAAACACTCGTAGGGCATTTTTTTAGGGAGGACAAAAAAATCTTTTAAAATAAATCCACTTTTTCTTGCATATATAGAAAAAAAATACGTTTGCAGTGTTCAAAAAACGAAGTGCACTTTTATAGATTTTGAACATTTTTTTATTTATTTAAACTCTAAAATTAGAAACTATTATAATTTAAACGTAAATTTGCA
>CAMZKQ010000175.1 GCA_947311265.1 uncultured Chlorobiota bacterium
CTTCCAGCGGTGCTACCGAATTGACCAATTCGTCGAGTTCCTCTTTTGCCATTTCTCTCATTTCAGGGTCGCTTTCTTCGGCTAGTACTTCTTTTGAGTAAGCAATATTTTCGAGTATATCTTTATATTTTTTTATAAGCTACTGAAATTGGAGTAAGGTTTTTGTACTCTTTATTCAGGCTTATATACCTTTTCATATCCGAGACAACATCAGGTGCTACAATCAATTTTTGTACTTCCTCGTACCTTGTTTGTACATCTTTAAGTTTATCTAATATTAAATTCTTAGCCATTTTATAGTGTCAGTTTTTCCCTTTCGGGAATAATAAAAATGCAATATATTCCTGCAAAAGGCAAAGGTAACAAAAATAAATGGCCTTTGTATAACTAGTTTACAAAAGTTTTAAATATTACAAAAAGCACATAATTGCCACTCTTTTTCTAAACCAACTGCTAGTGTTTCAAATAAAACGCCCTCTTATTCGATAAAATTTATATCTTTGTTCAAGGCTTTTTGCCTCCCAACAAATCATTAAAAACTATGTCGAAAATAAAAAAATTTGGAACTTTTGCAGGCGTATATACCCCATCGGTACTCACAATTCTTGGAGTAATAATGTACATGCGGTTAGGCTGGGTAGTAGGCGAAGCAGGGCTTATAAGTGCAATTGTCATCATCGTTATTGCCCATTTAATATCCATAACCACAGGGCTAAGTATCTCTTCCGTAGCCACGGATAAAAAAATAAAAACCGGAGGTATTTACTATATGCTCTCTCGTAGCTTGGGTTTCCCTATGGGGGGGGCAATTGGTATTGCTCTATTTATAGGTACTGCACTTAGTATCTCGCTGTACCTGGTCGGCTTTGCCGAAAGTTTTTTGGCCGTAGAAAGTATCCAAAAATTCCTACACATAACACCGGGCATTAATGGCAATCGGATTATAGGCTCAATTTTCCTACTTTTGCTAGTAATTATTGCCTTTATAAGCACCTCATTGGCAATAAAAACACAGTTTTATATTTTAGGAGCAATCGCCCTTTCCATCATTTCTATCGGGATAGGTTTTTTTACCAACTCCCAGCTAGCCCCCATAGAGCCACTTATGGCGGCATCAGAAAACGAAATATCACTAAGCGTTATTTTTGCGATATTTTTCCCTGCCGTAACAGGATTTACTGCCGGGGTAGCCATGTCTGGCGATTTAAAAGACCCAAAAAAATCAATCCCCGGCGGCACGCTTGCTGCCATAGCCACCGGCTTTATCGTTTACATTGGGCTTGCTGTTGCACTTGCCTTTTTCGTTAATCGAGATTTGCTCATCAACGACTATAATTTTTTCCTAAAAGTGGCTTTTTTTTCGCCCTTAGTGCTTGCTGGCATCTGGGGAGCTACCCTTTCCTCTGCCCTTGGCGGGATATTAGGTGGGCCCCGAATTTTACAGGCCATGTCGGTAGATAGTGTAACCCCAAAAATATTTGCCAAAGGCGTTGGAGCTTCCAACGAACCACGTAATGCACTAATTTTCATATTCATAATCGCAGAAATAGGCATTCTAATAGGCGAACTCAACGTAATTGCTGGTGTAGTATCCATGTTCTACTTGGCCTCTTATGGCTTTATAAATATTGCCTATTTCCTAGAAAGCTGGGCAAGTACAGATTTTCGCCCGTCCTTCAAAATCAATAGATATATTGGGCTAGTTGGAGCAATAGCCTGCTTCGGGGTTATGTTTCAGCTAGATATGATTGCTATGTTTGCCTCCCTTATTATAATGCTTGCCATTTACCTCTACCTTAGCCGAAAGCAGCTGCAGAACGACTCTGGCGATGTTTGGCAAAGCGTTGGTATGTCCATAGTTCGTGAAGTTTTGCACCGTATGGATAAAAAAACGATAGAACAACGCAACTGGCAACCCAACATCATACTTTTTAGCGGTGGCACTAGCCGCCGCCCCCATTTAATTGAATTTGGCAAAGCCCTTGTGGGGAAATATGGTATGTTATCCAATTTTGATTTACACGAAACCAAGGAAAAAAAATACCTTTTTCCTAAGCACCTACAATCCGTGCCGTCCGATGAAATTGCAGGAGCAGGTGTATTTACACGTCGGCAAACTTGCAGCGATATATATAAAGGTATTGAAACCATCTCGTCCACCTACGGATTTTCGGGCATTGTACCCAATACTGTACTCATGGGCTGGGCAAGGCAAAGTGCTAGCCACAAGCGATTTGCACAAATGATTCAGCGTATCCACGATTTGGACATGAACATGGTTTTGATTGATTATGACCAACGCTATGGTTATGGAAAGTACAAACAAATTGACATTTGGTGGCGAGGAGCTGGAAATCATGGAAACTTGGCACTTACGCTTATGAAGTTCCTTTGGTCTTCGGAAGATTGGCTAGATGCCAATTTACGTTTACTTATTGTTAATCCAATAAACGAAGAGGGAGCTAAAATAAAACAGCAAGCCGAAAATGCAATAGATAGCTTACGAATAAGTGCTGAGGTAAGAATCATAAACAACCAAATAGAAAAAAAATCGTTTTACGATTTAATCCGAATAGAATCTGTAAATTCTGATTTAATTATTTTGGGTATCCCTGAAATTGAAAAAGGAAAGGAAAGCGAATTTGTTGAAACTACTGGGCAACTCATGCACGATATTGGTACGGTGGTGCTTATAAAAGCCTCTTCGCAATTTAAGGCATTAAATTTTGGCACTAAAACCCAGCGCGTTAGCTCGGGCGAATTTGACAACTTAAACGCCATTATTCAATCCACCGAAATTACCCAAGTAAAATTGCCCGCTAATGCTGCTGCCGCAGAAAACTTAGAGCAACTTCAGACCCAACTATTTACTATAAATACCGAATTTATTGAAAATTGCCTACAAAAAATTGCCGATGGCAACCAATCTCTCAACCAAAAAATAGTAGATACAATTAATACTACTGTTGCCCAAATACTCAAAAATATTGAACCCGAAGCAGAACCTATTGGGCAAGCTAGGCAATTAAGCGATGCCCTGTCCAAAGCCCTTACAAAGGCAGAGGATTTAATTGACCAGTACAATGAAGAAGTTCTCGATTTGCAAACGAGCTTTATACTCAACAGCATTGACAATTACATTGCCCAAACGGACAAGATACTACTAAACATACCTGATTATCAACTAATTACTTACAGTCTTGATGATTTAAAAATTAATGATAACGATGATAAAAAGACCCTAAAATACAAAGCAAAAAATACAGCACAGCTAAAAAGAACGGGTAAAAAAACGAAATATAAATTAGCTTACCGCAAATTATTGCAGACCTATTTACCACTACAAAATTACCATATTTTAAAAGATACTATCGAAAAAATAGGCGTTGCTAATACGGTTCATACTTTTGCAATACAAAAATTAAGCAACGATTTTTTGCACCAAACTATTGATTTACAAAGCCAAGCCGAACTTAAAAAATTAACTAAAAGCCAGCTAACAGCATTTAAAAAGCAAGTAAAAGAGACCACTAACCGCTTTTTACAAGAAACCAGTTCCAATGCCTCATCAACGGCTCTTTTCTTACAAAACGAAACCGCCAAATTACTCAATAAGATAGGCAATGATATTCTTAAAATTAATATCAACAAATTACTAAAGCGAACAAAAACAATAAAGATAGAACAAAAAGAGCTACTTATTAAAATTGGTGAAATTCCTGAAATGTGGCATAATAATGCTAAAATGCTCTATCGAGCATCGGTTACAGAAATTAAACTCTCTGAAATTGCTGGGCGATTAAATGCCATTTTTAAATCCTCGGCAAAAGCTATGAATACAACCACAGAGCAAGAAATTAGCAATAAATTAGTTAGTTCTACAAACTATTTACGCACTTTTATTAACGATTTTGAAACCAACCCTGGCACACTATACCTCCCCCCAACTTTTGATGAAACGCCACAAAAAGAAATTTTGTACCTCCGATTTAAAGAAGTGTTGGATATTTCCTTTGAACTACTAAAAAAGATACCTAGCGAACTGCCCGAAAAAATTGAACTACTTAGCAACGCCTCTTTCAACGAGTTTTCTCAAAAACAGTTTGATGAGCCAAAAACGGTTACCATTTTTATTGAAAAACTACTCGATTTTTTAGTGCAAGACGAGCTAATTTCCCCTGTACTTAAAATTATTGATAGTTTCCCAGATAAGCTTATCAAACAAAGTATTGAAGGGCAAAATATTATGCGGTTAATTGCATTTAGTTTTTTCAATTCGGCTGGCGAAATTATAAATCCGGAGGAAAATAGCACGGAAAAAATTATTAATTTTATTAAAACCCAAACTGTAAAACTAGATGAAGTTATTGTTGCAGTTAATCAAACAAAAGAGCATACCCAACGGCAAATTAATGAGCGTTTTAACTCCGTATCTGCTAAGATGACCGTACATTCCATTGTAGTACTGGCAGAAAACTTTAAACAATACCGCAGTAAAATTGACAAAAATCGACGAAGCTCATTCTTAACAGATAAGATAACGAGTGTAAAAGATTTTACCAATGGGCAGGTAAACAAACTTTGGTACAGGCACAGCGAAGCAATTTTACTTAAAAAGCAAATAGAAAATTCTGAAAATCAGAACAATACAAAAGTTAATGACATACTAAGCCTTTATGAGCAAGTGAGCCTAAAAGATGACGTTTTAGAAGAAATGCCATTTTACTACCAGCAACTATTCTTACGAAAACATAACTACAGCAACGAGTTTTGGTTCGGGAGAAAAAAGGAATTATATGCTGCAAAAAAAGCATTCGACCGCCGAAAACAAGGCTTTTCTGGGGCATTAATGATTACTGGTGAAAGCAATTCAGGAAAAACATTTTTAGCCAACTACATTGCCTCAAAATTTGCCCCAGAAAGCAGACTATTTACTATACAGCCACATTTTTCGGGCAGTACAGAGCCTGTACTTTTTAAAGCAAAGCTAAGCGAAGCCCTTGCCCAAAAAGGGACTTTTAAAACCATATTTGCCCAACTGCCAGCAGGTAGCATTATCTTAATCGAAGACTTAGAACTTTGGTTCGAGAAATCAAAAAATGGACTACAAGTAATAACAAAAATCATTGAATTAATTGAGCTATATGGTAACACTCACTTTTTTATTATTACTGCAAATACCGAAAGTTTTAAATTAATAAACAGACTTTTGCCCATAGAAAACTACTTTTTAAATATCATAAATTGCAGCCCATTTAATGCCGAAGAACTAAAAAATATAATTATGTTTCGCCATAATTCTAGCGGGCTAAAATTGAAACTTAAAAATAAAGTACAAGATAAATTCCGACCAAGAGATTACGCAAAATTATTTGCTCGCCATTTTGCATATTCGCAAGGCAACCCTGGGGTTAGCATACTTGCATGGACTTCCAATATTAAAAAAATCGGTAACGAAATAGTAGAAATTCGCTCACCAAAAGTGCCAGACATTTCGCCCTTAGACAATTTACAAACAGAAACCCTGATACTACTTACGCAATTTGTACTACACCGAAGAATGAACCTAAAAAAAATGGAACGGGTAACTTTCCATAAAAAAGAACTCCTTGAGCAACAAATTAACTACCTAAAACGTACTGGTATATTGATTGAGGAAGCAGAAGGCATATACGAAATCAATAAATTTATGAACTTACACATCGTTAAGAAATTAAAAAATATTGAGATGCTCTAATTCTGTAAAAGTTATAGAGTTAGCCACTAAAGCAAATATCAGAAATATAAAAATAAACTATGCCACTAAGCTGGAACGAAATAAAACCAAGAGCAATAAAATTCTCAAAAGAATGGGAAAATGCAGAAAAAGAAAATGCAGACTCTCAGCCTTTTTGGATAGATTTTTTCAATGTGTTCGGAATAAGCCAACGCAGAGTAAGCACATTTGAGCACTCTGTAAAAAAGCTCGGCAACAAAGATGGAAGAATTGACTTGTTTTGGAAAGGACGGTTAATAATTGAACACAAATCTAAAGGGCGGAATTTAGACAAAGCATTTCAACAGGCAATAGACTATTTTCCCGGTCTGAAAGAAGAAGAATTACCAAAATATATTCTCGTATCCGATTTTGAAAATTTCAGATTATACGACTTAGACGAAAATTCGCAACATGATTTTTTGCTTTCGGAGTTGTATAAAAACATTAAACTGTTTGGATTTATTGCAGGTTATCAAAAAATTGTAATCCGTGAAGAAGACCCGATAAATATAAAAGCAGCCGAAAAAATGGGCAAATTGCACGATTTGCTTAAAGAAATTGGTTACCAAGGACACGAACTCGAAATTTATTTGGTTCGATTATTATTTATGCTATTTGCCGACGATACAGGGATTTTTGAAAAAGATATTTTGTGGGATTTTGTAGAAAATCATACAGCTGAAGACGGGAGCGACCTTGCTATAAAATTACATCAACTCTTTCAGGTATTAAATACGCCGAACGAAAAAAGACTGAAAAATCTTGATGAAATTTATTCACAATTTCCTTACGTAAACGGAAAACTTTTTGAAGAAAATTTAAAACTTGCCGCTTTTGACAGCAAAATGAGAGAAATTTTTATCGAAAGTTGTGCAATGGATTGGAGTTTAATTTCGCCCGCAATTTTCGGCTCGCTTTTTCAGAGTATAATGGACAAAAACCAACGCCGAAACCTCGGTGCACATTATACTTCCGAAAAAAATATTATGAAACTTATAAAACCGCTGTTCCTTGACGAACTTTGGGACGAGTTTCATAAAATTAAAGGAAACTCTAAAAAACTTGCAGAATTTCATAAAAAAATCGGAGAACTTAAATTTTTTGACCCTGCCTGCGGTTCGGGTAATTTCCTGATAATTGCATACAGAGAATTGCGAAAATTAGAACTTGCAATTTTAGAAACTACATACAAAAATGAGCGTGTAACAAGCATAGAAAACATTATCTGGATAAGTATTGACCAATTTTACGGAATAGAAATTGACGAGTGGGCATCTCGCATAGCAGAAGTTGCTATGTGGCTGATAGACCATCAGTTAAATATGCAAATATCGGAAAAATTCGGTAGTTATTTTGTGCGTATTCCGCTTAAAAAAACCGCAAATATTGTTTGCGGAAATTCTTTACAATTAGATTGGAATAACATAATTCACGGAAGTTATAATTATATTACTGCCGATGAGCTTAATATAAATATTGTTTCAGAACCCGAAGTTCATTATAAAACCTTAAACGTAAAAGCTAAAAAAGTTAACATTATTGATGAAAGTAAATTTCAGAAAAAGGATAAAAAACATAAAACAAAATTTGATTATATTTTAGGAAATCCGCCGTTTATTGGTTCAAAAATGCAGACTTTTGAGCAAAGAAAAGATTTGGAAATAGTTTTTGAGGGAGCTAAAAATGCAAAAATTATGGATTATGTTTCGGCATGGTTCATAAAAGCCGCAAAATACATTCAGGGCACTAAAATAAAAGTGGCTTTTGTTTCCACAAATTCTATTTCGCAAGGTGAGCAGACTTCTGTTTTGTGGGGCGAAATGCTGAACCGTTATAAAATTACAATCCATTTTGCACATAAAACTTTTAAATGGACAAACGAAGCCAAAGGAAATGCCGCCGTTTATGTGATAATAACAGGTTTTGCAAATTTTGACACCAAAAACAAAACGCTTTTTGATTATGAAGACATAAAAGGAGAAGCAACAGCAACTTCTGCAAAAAATATAAATCCGTATTTGGTTGATGCACCGAATTTATTGATTACAAAAAGAACAAAACCTATTTCAAAAGTGCCTGAAATGAGTTTCGGAAATATGCCCTTAGACGGCGGAAACCTTTTATTTACAGACGATGAAAAAATAGGATTCTTAACAAAAGAACCGCAGGCAGAAAAATTCTTTTTGCCATTGATAAGTGCAAGAGAATTTCTAAACAATAAAAAACGCTGGTGTTTATGGCTGGTTGATGCAAGTCCGAAAGAACTCAAATCAATGAAAGACGTTTTGAAAAGAGTAGAAGCGGTAAAGAAATTCAGACTTGACAGCATTGCACCTTCTACACAAAAACATGCAGATACACCCTCATTATTTCGAGACAGAAACAGACCCGAAACTTTTATTTTAGTTCCAAGCACTTCTTCTGAAAACAGAAAATATATACCGATAGGATTTTTTGATAAAAATAGTATTGCTAATAATAGTTGCCATACAATTCCAAATGCCGACATCTTCCACTTCGGCATTTTAACATCAGAAATGCACATGACTTGGGTAAAATATACTTGCGGTAGGTTAGAAAGCCGTTTTAGATATTCAAAAAATATAGTTTACAACAACTATCCTTTTCCAAAAGGCATAAACGACAAACAAAAAGAGCGAGTAGAAAAAGCGGCACAAAAAGTTTTAGACACACGCTTAGAATTTCCCGACAGCAGCCTGGCAGATTTATACGACCCTATTGCAATGCCGCCAAATCTCGTAAAAGCACATAATCAATTGGATAAAGCGGTAGATTTGTGTTATCGTCCGCAAGCATTTACAAACGAACGTGCAAGAATTGAGTTTTTGTTTGATTTATACAGTCAATATGTTACACCATTACAGGCACAAATGGATAAAAAACAAAAGAAAACAAAACGTAAACGAAAAAAATCGTAAATTTGTAAAAAAATATAAAATGAAATTTGAATGGGACGGAAATAAAAATAAATCAAACCTTGAAAAACACGGAGTTGATTTTAATCAGGCAAAAGAAGTGTTTAGCGACAAGGATAAAATTGAAATTACCGACAACCGAAAAGATTACGGCGAAGAACGAACAAAAATAATCGGCAAAGCAATGGATTTGCTTTTGTCCGTTGTTTATACTATGCGAGATGCAACGGTTCGTTTAATATCGGCAAGAGCCGCAAGCCGAAAAGAAAGAAAAGATTATAACAACAATAAAACAGCATAAGATGGAAACTAACAAAAAATACTGGAAAGATGTTTTAGAAATGATAAAACAGAATGTTGAAATAAAAGATATTCAGATAGATTTCAACAACGAAAAAATTGAATTTAAAGACGTTGCATTATTAAACAGAAATGGAATAAGTGTTCCGGAAGACTTAATTTACTACAATGATGATAAAATTGATTTCAGCGACGACCCAGATATTACAGAAGAGGATTTTACAACAGGAAAATTAATATGGAATGTTCAAACATCTTTACCTCTTGACAAGGAACTTAAAGATTGGATCACAAAAGAACAAATTGACATAAATAAATTAGTCATAAAACTTATGAGGAATTTTTATGAAACAGTAAAAGATTTCCCGAAAAAAGCGGCATTGTAGTTAAACGATAAGTAACAACAAAAAAAGCCACCCAATAACTGGGTGGCTTTTTACATTACTTGTGTATATTACACAATTACTCAACAACAATTTTATCGTAAAACAAGCCTTCTTCGTTGCTAAATTTAAGCAAATAAATGCCCTGCTTTAGGTCGGAAATATCTACCTTGTTTTTGGCTTCTGATACCGAAATTTGTTTTACTATTTTTCCTGAAATATCCAAAACTGTAAGTTCGTAATCTGAAGTTATACTAACTGTAAAATAACTATCCGCAGGATTGGGGTAAACAGATACTTTCTTTGCAGCGTCTAATTTATCAGTATCTAGGTAGATATAATTGGCATCTACCCAAAGGTGCATTTCGCCCGGCGAAAAATTAACTGTATGCCCTCCTGGGTCGCTAACTTCAAGAGTTTCTCCGGTAAAGAAATCGTACCAAGTACCACCGTGCTGAAAGCCCGGTGCCATATCGAAAGTAAGCCCCCCCGAGAAATTTGCAGCGAGTACCATATTGGTTGTACCGTTGCTAATCCACATTTTTTTGCCTTGCTGTGCAAGGTCAGAACTAAAAGATTGGTTACCACCTGTAAAAATACCCGTTTCTTCAATTAGGCGTGCCAAGTAACTGTACGAGTTAAATAAATCTTTACGAACCGGTTCATCATAATATTCCCAATGTAGTGGTTTTGGGCAAACACGGCAAGGGTCATCAATGCTAATGTCATAGCCCAATTCTTGGAACTGCCAAAGCATTTTAGGCCCCGGTATCATCATGAAAAAAGCAGCAGCTGCTTTGGAATATTTTATTCCATTTTCGAGCGTATGGGTATAGTCGCCAAAATTCATGGCACTATACATTACTCGCTCTTCGTCGTGGCTTTCCATGTACTGCACTAGGTTGGCATTGCTAAACCCCCGGTTGCCATAGTATGCCGATGAAAAATCCGAATTAGACTGAAATCCCATTGCGGCCTGTCGGTAATTTTCGTTTATCCCGGCACCAGACCAAAGCATCATGCCTCGGCTAGCGAGTTCTTGCTCTTCTGCATTATTTGTTAGATGTTCCAAAATAACATAGGCGTATCGCCCGCTACCGTTATTATAAGACCATTGTATGTGGTCGTAGTAGTCTTGAAGTATGTCTATTCTGGATTGGTCATACGCCCAACCGTCGCCGCCAGTGTTTGTAAATCCTTTTGTAAAATCGAAACGAAAACCGTCCATTTTATATTCTTTTATCCAATACTCGGTAATTCGTTTTACCAAAGTGCGGGTATGTGTGCTTTGGTGGTTAAAGTCGTACCCCCAACTCCATGTTGAGTTTGGTGCAAATTCGTTGTACCATGGGTTGTTTGGTGTAGTTCGCCCATACTGCCCTGCATCGGGGTCAAAATACATGAGTACAAATGGGCTTTGTTGGTAGGAATGGTTTAAAACCATATCCAAAACTACCGATATGCCTCTGTTGTGGGCTTCATCAATAAAATCTTTTAAATCATTTTTTGTGCCGTAGGCCTTGTCGGGTGCAAAGTAGAATGATGGGTTGTACCCCCAGCTATCATTGCCTTCAAACTCGTTCATTGGCATAAGTTCAATACAATTTACACCTAGATGTTCTAAGTAATCTAGTTTTGCTTTTACATCTTTTATAGATTGTGTGGCTACAAAATCTCGAACGTGCAGTTCGTAAATAATCAAATTTTTATGTGCATTGCCTTGTGCCGATGGTACAAAATTATCGGAATGTTGCCAGTTGTATTCGGTCTGCCCAGTTTCGAGTACACTTACAATACCTTGTGTTTTTCCTGTGGGATATGCTTTTAGGTTGGGGTAATTGTAGGCGGTAATCCATTGGTCGTTCCAAGGGTCGAGTACTTTATCGGCATAAGGCTCTGCAATTCTAATTTCTTCGTCGATATAATACTGAAAGGCGTACTCTGTACCGGGGGTTAGCCCTGATAGTGTTACCCAAAAGTACTGCCCATCTGGGGTGGCATTCATATAACCTGCTGCATTTGGTTTCCAGTCGTTAAAATCGCCAATAACAAAAACAAATTCTTTCTCCCCCGGAGGGTCGTGCAAGACTAAGGTAACTGTATTATTATCAATATAATGAATACCCGGTTTGTCGATACCTGCTGGTAAAGCGGCAACGTTTACTGCCCCTCTTATGTAAATATCGGTTTCCGCAAAAGCGGTAGTAGAGCCATCGGTAACTTCTGCCCGAAGGGTATGAATACCTGATGTGTATGAGGCAGCAGGTAAGGCGTAAGAAGATGTACCTGCGGTAACATCTAGGGAGTTGCCATCAATAAATAGTTCTATACTTGTAGAGAGTAGTCCTTCCACGCAAACTGGCACTATATCGTTGGGGTTTACAAGCATACCATCGACAACTGGGTTTAGGAATTTTACGTTAAGTTCGTTAGTATAAATATCAACATAAATATCTGTATTGTCAATCGTTTTTGCCACATAAAAGTTATTGGGGTTGGCAGGTAATATAGGCTCTTCACTACGCATTACCATGGCAATTTTCAAAATATCTTCTGCTCCCGGCACGCCAAAATAAGTACGAATATCTGCAATAGCAAGCTCGTATAAATCAGGGCCAATTTTTGTAAAAAGGGTAGCAGGAGTGTTTACCCCCCAAGCGGTTTTTACATATTTCCAATCGGAATCGTTAGTACTAAGGTTGGTAATAACCCCTAAATGTGCGTAAACATCTGCGGTTTGCCCCATTAGTCCTTGGTTACCAAGGGCAGCATTAAAAGTTATGGTAACTCCCCCAGCTTGGTTAGGAAAAGTAGGGTCTGAAGACACTAATAAGTTGGCTAAATCGCAATTTATTGTTGGTGTGCCAATGGAGTAGATATAGTTATTTTCAGAATTATTATCGAAATAAATGGTTTTTATATCAAAATCGTCAATAGGGTTGGCGAAAGTGGTAGAAAACACATAAAATTTAACCGTTGTACCTTCGCTTTGTGCCGGAATTGTTGCCGTGCCATTTGTGCCTGTAAAACTTGCTTCTACAAGGGTACTAGATGTCCAGTTATTTGTGGTGTACCGCACATAGAAGTACTCTTGGGCACTTTTGGTTCTATTGAGTGTGATGCTTACTTCAACGGCATCTGTTGCTGCTGGCAAAACTGGGAGGTAAGATACATTTGTTATTCCTGCAGGCTCGCTAGCGGTTTCCATAAATACGCAACGAGTGTTGGCATAGCCAGCATCTTCCCAGTTCATCACATACCATTTTGTATCTACAAGCGTAACGGTATTATCAGTAGCTCCGTTGAGGGTACTTGTGAGGACGGTGTTCATTACCACGTCTGTATTGGTCCATTTATTTGCCCAATAGTTGGACGATGGTCCGCTCGAAAAGACAAAAGTACTTGCCCCACTAGGCAAATTAGTGCCTGCCTTAAAGATGGTTTGGTAATGGTCTGTAGCTAAATTAATGAGGGTTAGGTTGCCCCCCGATTGTGCATTGCCAAGAATGGAGGCGTTTGTTGGGGGGTTAGCCCAAGCGTCCCAAGAGCCTGGCATATTTAAGCCTTCGGGGGCATAGATTTGTGCTTGCGAAAATTGCGAGAAGGGCAAAATTAACAACAAAGCAAAAAGTGCTTTAAGAAAAAATCGTTTTTTCGTCATAATAAAATAAATATCAAGGTCATGAGTACTTTTAAGTCAAATTTAGCAAAAGCCAGTTTTGAAAGCTACAATATAATTTTTGTAATTTCAAATAATCGAGGAAGTTTTTTTACACAAACGTAACCGCAAACGTTTGCAACTAAAAGCATTTGTACACCTATTAATCTCCTTTAAATTGAAATTGCTAATTTTATAGAATTTTAAGCCTCATTTATTTACTAAAAACATACAGTTTTTTATCCGAATCGCTAACGATATAAATTTCGCCAGAAGCCGGATAGATGGCAATGCCTTCTGCTTTTTTTATGCCCGTTGTGTGGCTTTCTATAGGCGTGCCGTCGTACTCGCACTGCACAAGTACGCCAGAGAGGTCGCTAATAATCCAGAGTTTGTCGGTACTTTTATCCCAGCAGATGCCAGAAAAATCTTTGGCAAAATTAAGCTCATTTTCTGCAATAATCCCCTTTTCAGGACTCCACTCTATGAGCCTACCCGGCGATTTTTCGTTCACGATAAAAAAAGTGCCTCTACTTTCGCAGAAAGTAATGCCTTCTAGCCCACTGTTTTTAGATTTTCCGTATTGGGGTAGCTTATAGCTGGCCAGCTGCCTGCCTAGCATATCCAACTTTATAATTGTATTGCTTCTTTCTTGGATTACATATAAATACCCATTTTCGACATCGGTGGTAATGCCTTCTAAATCTTTGCCTTTAAAATCAAGCTGCCCTGTACTTTCGCCTTCAAAGCTAAGGGCGTACACCCTACCTGTTTTATCGCTAACTGTTAAAAGCCCTGTGCCATCAAAATTTAACGAAAGCCCAGAGGGCTCTTTAACTTTTATATCGTAAACATGGCGAAGCTTTAACTCATTTTTCATTGGTGAAAAAAATAAAATTAAGAGGGGGATTGATAAATATTTCATGAGTAATTGATTTTAAATTAGAGCTTTTAGTTTACCAAGATTCTCTATAAGCAGGGCATTTTTTATCTTCTTTGCAGTTAAACATATACATTATCCCTAGGCGGACTGTGGGTTCTTTCCACTTAAAGTTGTAGCGTAATTCAAGAAATGGTCGCCAACAGGTTTCCATTCTAACACCCAAGCCTAGCTCGCCACTCCATGTAGAAGCGGCTTCGCCTAACTTGCCTGAATTAGCTAAAAAAGTGCGTTTGTTGTACCCCCCTGCAGCTAAAATATAGGGCGACACAATGGCAAAATTAAAAGGAGCATAATGCACTGCCACACCAGCATTAAAATCTTTTACTTGGCTAAATGAAAAAGCAGGGAAGTACGAAATTTGAGGCACAACACTTAGCTGGTCTTCAATAATTGGGATTTCTCCACGAATGCCAAAACCTAAACTTTTGGGTTTGAAATTATAGATAACTTCGCCCCCAAGCCCCCATTTCAGGCCTTGCGAAAAGCCAGTATTTGCTCCAAAAGCAATTAAAAATAGGCAAGCGGTTAGCATTTTTATACATTTCATAAGTAAAAATTAATGGGTTTATTTGGGCTGATTTCCTACTCCCAAACGTATAAACTTAGTCATAATTTTATTTAATGACAAAAAAAAATGTAGCTTTGTGCTTATCTGCTTTTAAGCAAAAGCAAGGAAAATACACAAAACTCAATACCATGAACAATTTTATCTCCCACTCTTTTTTAATCATTTCAATACTTTTTTTATTTCAAACCACTAGTAATGGGCAACTTACGGTAACTGTAAACCCTGCACCTGAAAATACGCCTAGCGGCGACGATATTTATATCGTAGGCAGTTTCAATAATTGGAACCCTACCGACAATAACTACAAACTTACCAATACAGGAAATAATACCTACCAAATCAGCTTCTCACCAGCAGTAGGCACACTCGAATTTAAGTTCACCCGAGGCAGCTGGACATCGGTAGAAGGCGATGCCAATGGGCAAGAAATTGCCAACCGCACTTATGCTTACACAGGTGGGCAGCAGAGCATCACTCTCGAAATTTTGACTTGGAAAGATATTGGCTCAGGCAATACCACAGCTGCCGAAAATGTTGAAATTATCAGTACCGAATTTAATATGCCCCAACTCAACCGAACTCGTAGAGTTTGGATTTACCTGCCCCCCAATTACAACAGCACAAGCAACAGCTACCCTGTAATGTATATGCAAGATGCACAAAATATTTTCGATGCCTATACTAGTTTTTCGGGCGAATGGGAAGTTGATGAAGCACTCAATACCCTATTCGCCCAAGGCGATTTAGGGGCAATAGTAGTGGGCATCGACAATGGAGGCGGCAACCGCATTAACGAGTATTCGCCGTGGGTAAATGCTAGCTATGGTGGGGGCCAAGGCGATGCTTATGCCACTTTTCTTGTTGAAACACTAAAACCATATATTGACAGCAATTACCGCACAAAACAAGGGCGTGAAAATACAGGAATAATGGGCAGTTCTATGGGTGGGCTTATCTCTTTTTACACCGCCATTGAACACCAAGATATTTTCAGTAAAGTAGGCGTTTTTTCGCCTTCGTTTTGGTTTTCCAACGAAGTGTATAACCATGTGCAATCAACTGGCAAGCAGGCAGATATGTGTTTCTACTTCCTTGCAGGCGAACAAGAAAGTGCAACTATGGTATCCAATATCGAAAGCATGATTACCACGCTAGACAATGCCGGATTTCAGCCCAACGAACACACGTTCTTGACCCATGCCGATGGACAACACAGCGAGTGGTATTGGCGGCGAGAGTTTCCGGCAGCTTACCAGTGGCTTTTCTCCTCGTGTAGCCTTAATGGTGTACCCCAAATTAAGCCAGCAAATTACACTATTTCGCCCAACCCTTTTCCGGGAAAAGGGACTTTGAAAAATGCGGCACACCTAAATAATGCAAATCTTGAAATTTACGACACAGTAGGAAAACTTCAATACTCTAATCGCATTTCTGCCCAAGGAGAAATTAATCTTGAACATTTAAAAACAGGGTTCTATTTTTTCCATATTATAGAAAATAACCAACTTGTTTCGGTACAAAAAATTCAAATTACTAACAAATAAATGAAACTTTGTATAAAACACAACACAAAAATATTATATTCGTTTTATAAAAACTAAAGCCCATTTTTAGTTTTTAAATTAAACAAAAATAAAACCCATGAAAAAAAAAGGATTAAAAATCATTTTAGCTAGTGCATTGGTTATCATTGGTCTAGTTGGATTTAAAATTTATGATGACAGCACAAAAGGCAAGATGATACAAAATGTACTTGCCGAAATTTTAAAGCAATATCATTTTCAGAAAACAAAAATAAATAACGATTTTTCGGAGCGGGTATATAAATTATACATGGAACGCTTGGATTACAACAAACGCTTTCTAATTCAAAAGGACATAGATAAACTGGTCAAATACAAATTTAAACTCGACGACCAAATAAAAAATAATCAATTTGATTTTTTTGATATTTCGGCTAAAATAATGCCCGAAAGAATTAAAGATGCCGAAAAATTCTTTAATAAAGCAATCAAACAAAAATTCGACTTTACAATTAACGAGGAGCTAGAAACCAATCCTGAAAAAATAAATTTTGCGGCTAATAAAAAAGAGCTAAAAGCGTACTGGCATAAATTTATAAAGTACAGTATCATGACAAAAATGGCCAGCAAACTCAAAATCCAAGAAACCGCTTTGGCAGATAACGATACTTCGGTAAAACAAAAAACACTCTCAGAAATTGAAGCCAGCTCTCGTAAGGAAGTAAAGAAAACATACACCGATTGGTTTCATCGCTTAAAAAGGGTAGATACCAACGACCGCAGGAACTGGTATTTTAGTGCCATAACATTTGCTTTTGGCCCCCACACAGAGTACTTTCCGCCCAAGGAAAAGAAAAATTTTGACATACGAATGTCTGGAAAACTCGAAGGCATCGGGGCAACACTTAGCCAACCAAATGCCTACATAAAAATTGTAAGCATAGTACCCGGCAGCCCATGCTGGAAAACCAATGGGGCAATTGAAGAGGGCGATTTAATCTTAAAAGTTGCCCAAGCCGACTCGATACCCGTTAATGTGGTGGATATGAGAATGGACGATGCTATAAAAATGATTCGTGGACCAAAAGGCACAGAAGTACGACTAACCATAAAAAAAGCCGATGGCTCTATAAAAATAGTCCCTATTATTAGAGATGTAATTTTACTGGAAGAAACATTTGCAAAATCGGCAGTAATGCAGGACAGTATAACTGGCGAGCGAATTGGCTATTTATTTTTACCCTCCTTTTATGCTAATTTTCAGGAGAAAGATGGGCGGCATTGTGCCAAAGATGTTGAAATTGAACTCAATAAATTAAACAAAGAAAAAATTGATGGGCTTGTAATCGACCTTAGAAATAACGGTGGAGGCTCGCTTAGTGATGTTGTAGATATGGTAGGATTATTTATAGAAAAAGGCCCCGTGGTACAAGTAAAAGCAAGAAATTCTATGCCACATGTATTGCGAGATAAAGATAAAAAAATAGTTTATACTGGCCCTCTTGTAATAATGATTAATGAATTTAGTGCTTCGGCATCTGAAATTATGGCAGCTGCCATTCAGGACTACGGACGTGGCATTGTGGTAGGCAGCAAATCCACTTTTGGCAAAGGCACTGTACAGCGTTTTATTGGTCTGGACGAAGTTTTGAAAGACAAAAGTAATGCTCCCTATGGTGCTTTAAAACTCACTATTCAGAAATTCTACAGAATTAACGGCGGTGCAACACAGCTAAAAGGCGTAAGCTCAGATATTGTTCTGCCCGATATTTATAGCCAGCTAGATTTAGGCGAAAAAGATTTAGATTTTCCTATGAAATGGGACGATATAGACCCTGCTAACTATAAATTTGTAGGACTAAAAAAGCCACTTGATGTATTAAAAAATCACAGCTTGCAACGCACAAAAACAGATACTAGCTTTATGCTTATCAACGAATATGCCAGCTATATGAAAAAGAGAAGAAACGAAACCCTTGTTACACTAAACCTTAAAAAATACCGTGCAGAAGACCAAAAAAGAATCACCTATGCCAAGAAATTTAAAAACACAGGGCAAAGAAAAGGGCAACTCAAATTTTTAACCCTTGCCGATGACCAACAAGCAATGGGCAATGATACCCTAAAAATCGCAAAGGCAAAAAGATGGCACAAAAAACTAAGTAAAGATATTTATGTAGGCGAAGTCTTTAAAATTGTTTCGGAAATGCGATAAAGTAAACAAGTTACAAAATGAAAACTAAAAAGATAATTGTAGCAGTAACGGGCGGAATTGCCGCTTATAAAGCAGCACTAATTATTCGCTTGCTAATAAAAGAAGGGGCTCAGGTACAGGTAATTATGACCGAAAAAGCAAAGGCATTTATTACACCACTTACCCTCTCGGTATTATCGAAACGCCCAGTATATTCTGATTTTTTCGTAGAAAAAACTGGGCAATGGAATAGCCATGTCGAAATGGGGCTTTGGGCAGATGCTCTGCTAATTGCCCCTGTAACTGCTGTAACGATGGCCAAAATGGCCAATGGAATACCCGATAATTTACTCTCTGCGGTATATATGTCGGCACGCTGCCCCGTGTTTTTTGCCCCTGCTATGGATTTGGATATGTACCTGCACCCGAGTACAAAAAAAAATATAGAAACACTAAAAGCCTTTGGCAACCAAATAATTGAGGCAGAAAATGGCGAGCTTGCAAGTGGGCTACACGGGCTTGGACGCATGGCAGAGCCTAAAAATATCCTACTAGCACTAAAAAAACATTTTGCCACCAAGCCCACTTTTAAAGGCTACAAAATCCTAATAACGGCAGGCCCTACGGAAGAAAACATAGACCCTGTACGCTTTATTGGCAACCGCTCTACCGGCAAAATGGGCTACGCTTTGGCGGAAGTTTTGGCTAACCAAGGGGCTAAGGTTAAACTCGTTTCGGGGCCTGTAAATTTAAAATTAGAGCATAAAAATATAAATATCACGAAAGTGAAATCGGCAAAGGAAATGTTTAAAATTTGTAAAAATTATTATAAGCATTGTAATATCGCTATTTTTGCAGCAGCCGTTGCCGATTATACGCCTGAATTTATTGCCAATAAAAAAATAAAAAAGAAAACCGATAAACTCACTATCGCACTTGTCCCAACCAAGGATATTGCAGCGGAAATGGGTAAGCTAAAAACAAAACCGCAAATAAATATCGGTTTTGCCTTGGAAACAAATAATGAGTTGCAAAATGCAGAAAAAAAATTGCACTCTAAAAATTTTGATTTTGTGGTACTCAACTCTCTTAACGATAAAGGGGCAGGGTTTGGGCATGATACCAATAAAATTTCTATCGTTTTTTCTGGCAATAAAATCAAAAAATTTGAGTTAAAAACTAAAGTAGAAACAGCAAAGGATATTGCTACCGAAATTTCTCTTCTAATATCAAAATAAAAAAAATGCAAAATAGAATTATATTAATTCTTTCACTACTTCTTATCATAAACTCTTCGGTAAGTGCACAAGAGCTTAATTGCCAGGTGAATGTAAACCATAGGGCTATACAAGGGACTAACGACCAAGTGTTTCAAGCACTTAGAAAATCTATTTTTGAGTTTATGAATAATACCGTCTGGACGGAACATGTGTACTCTGCCAACGAAAGAATTGAGTGCCAAATTATGATAAACCTGACCGATTACAATGGTATTGATAAATTTACGGGTACGCTTTCGGTGCAATCTTCCCGAGCGATTTATAATACTAACATGAGTTCTACATTGATGAATTATAAGGAAAAAGAAAAACTTTTTCAGTTTGAATATGTTGAAAATCAAGCCCTTGATTTTAATATAAATACGCATTTATCTAACTTAACTTCGGTGCTTGCTTTTTATGCTTACATAATTATTGGGCTGGATTATGATACTTTTGCCATGCTTGGCGGAACGCCCTATTTTCATAAAGCACAGCAAATTGTGAGCAATGCCCAAAGTGCAAGAGAGTCGGGCTGGAAGAGCTACGAAAGCTCCGATGAAACGAATCGCTACTATTTGGTGGAGCATATTTTGAGCAAACAAAATACGTCCTTACGCCGTTTTTATTACCGCTACCATCGCCTTGGGCTCGATAAAATGGAAAAGAGTACCGAAATGGGGCGAAGCGAGATTGCCGATAGTTTCAAGATGATGCAAACAACGTTCAGAGAAAAGCATAACTCACTGCTACTCAAAATTATACTTATTACAAAAATGAGCGAAATTGTAAGTATTTTTTCAGAAGCTCCTGAAATAGAAAAGAAAAAAGTCTATAATATCCTAAAAGAAATAGACCCTTCTAACCCAAAGGTGGAGCAAATTTTAAAGAAAAAAAAGTAGTCTAACTTCTAAGTACATGACAATTTTTTAACGGCACAAAAATAGAATACTGATTACTATGACTGTTATGATAATTTATGATTTTTTTATCTGCAAAATCATAATAATTATAAAAAATAAGTATTCGATAAAA
>CAMZKQ010000176.1 GCA_947311265.1 uncultured Chlorobiota bacterium
AATAGAAAAACGATTTATCGCATTCAAAAATTTGATAACAACTCCTTACTTGCAGAGCTATTCCTCTACCGAGCAGCCGTGGCAGACTATGTTTGGTTCGCTCGCCAAGGGAAAAATGCAGAACCATTAGAGGCGGGAATTACACCCGTTCAGAAAGCCAATTATTTCGCAGACTTAGCCGCAAAAAAAGAACATACCATACAGCTTGGTAAAGCATTTACAGAAAAAATAAGAGCCGCAGAAGTGAAGAAATACCAACGCTTTTATTTAAAAAACTACAACGGAATGTCAGGCTTAAAATCCTTTGCTTTTGAGCAAGAATTGATGATGAAAGAAATTGAAAAAGACGCAAAACAGAAGTACCTACACTTTAATACAAAACAACACTTTAAAGCATTTGCCACTGCAAAAGCATACAGTTGGAAAGGAGCAGAAATTATTTTTAGCATCTATCCGCAAGATTTTGAAACCGCAGAAGTTGGAAAGTACTACGCCTGCAGTGCCGAAAAAAACAATAAAGACTTTGTCTTTTTTTCAGGATTTTATAAAGCCAATGCCCAAACAAGCAAGGCGTTTTCAGCATTTGCATCAAAAGGAGGCAATATAAAAAAACTAGTACTCGCAAAAAATAAACAAGCCACTATTACCCCACTTATACAGCCCTGCGAAGGCGGCTGGATTGCAATAGAAACACAAAAAAATGCAGACGGCTTGAAAAACAAAATTGCGAGATACAATTTTTTGGGCAAGCAAATTTATAATACCGAGCTAGACCCAGGTGCTTTTCCACGCCTTTTTAAATACGACGAAATTAACGAAATGGCTTTACTCGTTTTTAAAGGCGGCGAAATACAAGAAAACCAAACAAGAAAAGACCAACTCACCTTTATTAACCTCAACTTACTGGATTACTCCAAAACATTTGCCAATGATATTCGGCTTTTGGGCAACGCATTTTCACTCCTTCAGTCCAATGGTAAAGTATTGCTATACAGTAATTTTACAGAGTTTACAGGCGAATCAAAAACCTATACATCAGAGGCAAAGGGCGGGAGCAACGTTATGCTTACCACCTTTTTACCAACAGGCGGGGTCGAAAAATTAACCCCTTACCTTAGTAAATCCCCATTCCAAGGCATATCGGCAGTAAAAATGAACAGTAATAAAATTGTAATCTTAGGTACAGATGCTTCAAAACACAAACTAAGCCCCGCTGAAATGAATAAGCAAAAAATAATAACTCGCTATACAAATGCCAAAGGCGAAGAAATAAAATGGCATGATTAATGCGTATATTTAATGTTGATTTTAGGGCTAACTTTCTACATTCCCAGTTTATTTACCTATCTTTGGGCTTTGGTAAAGATTGAAGGTTAAATTTTAATAATCAGCCAGTGATAAACACTAATTAATTAAATCTTGAAATCTTTATAACTTGCTTTAAATTAAATATTTATATAATTTTGCAAGTCGGTAATGCTTAGTACTTACAAAGCTATTTTTACGTCTGTAAAAAAACACTAATGAAAAAACAGTTCGCAGTAATTTTAATTCTACTTATTGCATTGCCTTGGTCGCCCATGGCACAAGTAAGGACTGTCGGTACACCATTTATACTCAACTACTCCAATAAAGACTACGATGCAGCCCACCAAAACTGGGATATTGTGCAAGATAACCGAGGGGTAATGTACTTCGGGAACACCGAATCCATTTTAGAATACGATGGTAAAAACTGGCGAAAAATTTCCGTATCCAACAAAACGGCAGTACTTGCTTTGGCAAAAGATAAAAATGGAAAAATTTTTGTTGGGGCAAAAAGTGGCGAATTAGGCTGCCTAGAAGTCGATTCATTAGGGCGGGTAAACTATGTTTCACTCTCGCACTTAATCCCAAAAGAAAAACGCAAGTTTAATAAAATTAGAAAAATATTAGTAACCCAGGGCAACAAGATTATCTTCATAAGTGCACTAGCCATTTATATTTACGACGACAAAAAATTTACCGTCTTTGATGTAAAAACCAATAAAAATAGGTTCGTTTCGGGCATGGAATACAAAAATCATATTTATATCCAAGAAAAAGGATATGGCATTTGGAAATACTCCAATAATAAGCTCGTTAAATTTGAAGTCGGAAAAGACTTTAGAGGAAAATGGTTATTAGGCATGTTCCCTGCGGAAAAAGGACAAGTTAATTTGGCCACAAACCGAGGTACTTTTCGCCTTGAAAAAAACAAATTAATAGCGCTGAACAAATCCTCCTACTTCCACGAAATTTATAAATATGGAAAGTATGACCAGCAGCTCTACATGGCAGGACTGTACTCAAAAGGAGCAATCCTGTTTGACAAAAACATGGAAATAAAACAACTTGTAAACCAAAAAAGTGGGCTACAAGGCAATGGTGTTTATAGTATTTTTTCAGATACAGACAGTACAATTTGGCTTGGCTTAGCCAATGGTATTTCCCTCCTTTTCCAAAACTCACCGTATAGCTACCTGTCTGAAAACGTAGGACTTACAGAAACCGTTACCAGTGCCACCCTGCTTAATGGCAAAATGTATGTCGGCACTAGAAATGGCGTTTATTACCATAAATGGAAGTCAGGGATTTTTGAAGAAAAAAAATTTAACTTTATAGAAGCCACACAAAGCAGCCAAGTATGGGTAATAGATACAGTAAAAGGACACCTACTTTGTGGCAGCACAAAAGGCCTTTTCGAAATAAAAGATACCGCAAATATAGAAATGCTAAATAACTTTAGCATCACTTCATTTTTACGCCCCAGAAACTACCCCAATATCCTTATTGGAGGCGGCAGCAACGGTATGGCTATTTTTGAATACCTTGATAATAAATGGGTATTTCAAAACAAAATTGCAGGAGTTGATATTAATTGTCGCCACATTAAGGAGGATAACGATGGCACATTTTGGGTATCTAACCGTAATAAAGGACTATATCATTTTACAATAGACGATAGCTTAAAAACAGCCCTTTCAGAAAAGTTTTATAACGATAAAAATGGCTTGCCCTCAAACATAGGCAACTATGTGTTTTATATACAAAACCGGATTTTAATAGGCACAATAAAAGGCACCTTTATTTATGATAAGGCACTTGATAGGTTCGTGCTAGATGACAATTTTAATAAGCAATTTGAAGACCTGAAGTACTTCAATAAAATAGACGAAGACCAATACGGAAATATCTGGTACAAAGAACAATATACCGATAGAAAAAATAAAAATAAATTGCAGTGGGAAATGGGGTTACTCCAAAAAAACGATACCGGGTACACCAAAATTACACTGCCATTCCTGAAAATGAAAAATAATATCCATAGCCTAAAAATGATTTCGCCAACCGAACTTATTATTGGTGCTGAAAAAGGAATTGTTCATTATAATTTAAACTTTAAGAAAAATTTCACCAAAAAATACGCTACACTTATAAGAAAAGTAAGCTTGATTGACAACGACTCCCTCCTGTTTGGCGGCGCTTACCCAGATGCAAACAAAAATACAAGCACTAAACAACCCGAAAATTTCACCCTAAGCATTCCATTTAAACATAATGGGATAGCCTTCTCATTTGCAGCACTTTTTTACGAAGAACCCGAAAAAACACTCTATAAATTTTACTTAGAAGGCAACGAAGACACTTGGTCAGACTGGAAAGTTGATAACTTTAAGGAATACTCCAACCTTTCGCCAGGCACATATACTTTCCATGTAAAAGCAAAAAATTTATACGGCGTTGAAAGCCAAAGTGCTAGTTATCAATTTATAATACTCCCGCCATTATACCGAACTTTGCTAGCCTACATATTGTATGCACTTATTTTGGGCTTAATTATTTGGGGTATCGTAAAATTATCGGTACGGCGAGTTATTAAACAAAAAGAAATACTAGAGCTCATCGTTGAAAAACGAACCGCAGAAATTCAAGAACAAAATAAGGAACTAAGTGTTCGCCAAAAAGAAATTGAAGCTAAAAACAACATGCTTTCCGAAAAAAATAACGAAATTTTACAAAAAAATAAAGACATTACCTCAAGTATAAATTATGCCAAAAGAATACAAGAGGCAATGCTACCAATGTATGATACCATAAATAAAGCTTTGCCAGAAAGTTTTATTTTATTTATGCCACGAGATATTGTAAGTGGCGATTTCTACTGGTTTTCGGAAACCGAAGACAGGATAATAATTACCGCTGTGGATTGTACTGGACATGGCGTTCCTGGGGCATTTATGAGCATGATTGGGAGTGAAATATTAACCACCATTGCCAACAAAAAAATTGTAGAGGCCGACCAAATTTTAGACAACATGAACAAAGATGTTCGCAAGGCCCTAAAACAAGACGAAACCGAAAACCAAGATGGTATGGACATGGCACTTTGCGTCATTCACAAAAAAGACAATACGGTAGATTATGCAGGGGCTAAAAACCCACTTGTCTATATCCAAGACGGGAAACTTACACAAATAAAAGCCAGCAAACAATCCATAGGAGGACACCAGCTAGGGCAGCCCTTTGAAAAATACACTATAAAATGCGATGTGCCTACTTGGTTCTATATCTTTTCAGATGGTTTCCAAGACCAATTTGGAGGCCCAAGACAACGAAAATTTATGATAAAGCGCATGAAAAAAATGCTGTTAGAAAATCATCAAAAACCAATTCACGAGCAAAAAATAATTATGGAAAAAGTGATTTCCGATTGGATGAAAAATACCGAACAAACCGATGATATAATCCTTATTGGGTTCAAAGTAGGTTAAAAATAATCATGCAAAATTTCCTAAACAACGCTAAATAGCACCTAGTGCTTACTCTAAATATGTTCAGTAAAATAAAAATTATCTGGCAATACGTTCGCCCGTATAAATGGAATGCTTTTGGTAATATTTCATTTAATATTATTCAGATTTTCTTCTCCCTATTTTCCTTAGTGCTAATAGGCCCTTTTTTAAATATCCTATTTAGTAGCCAAACTGTGGTTACCGAAATGCCACAAATAGCCTTCTCGGCAGCCGCACTTAAAGAGTATTTTTACTACCACATCGGGCAATTAATTATAGAGCAAGGCAAACCCGCAGCATTACTTTTTGTAAGCATGGTTGTAATAATCATGATTTTCTTTAAAAACTTCTTCTTATATTTTGCCAACTTTTTTATGGCCCCACTTCGCAACGGCATAGTAAAAGACATTAGAAACAAAATCTACAAAAAAATCCTTTCCTTACCCCTTGCTTACTATTCCGAAGAAAGAAAAGGCGATATTATCTCCCGAATTTCCAACGATGTAAAAGAGATAGAATGGTCAGTAATGCGGTCATTAGAAACTGCATTTAGAGACCCTTTTACAATCCTCTTTTACCTAGCAGCCATGATTTGGATGAGCCCAGGGCTTACCCTTTTTCTACTAATACTTTTACCACTAAGCGGTGCAATTATAGGCATTGCTGGCAGGACGCTAAGGCGAGATTCCTCCGATGCACAAGCCCGTCTAGGGACACTGCTCGCCTCGGCAGAAGAAGCCCTGTCGGGCTTGCGAATCATTAAAGCATTTAATGCCCAAAGGCAATCGCAGACCAGATTTTACAAACAAAATCAGGCATACACAAAAGTAATGAACCGTATCTCTCGCAAGCAATACCTAGCTTCCCCAATGAGCGAAGTTTTGGGCGTTATGGTAATGATAATTGTTATGTACTATGGTGGTTCTATGGTACTTAGCAACGAAAGCGATTTGTCGCCAGAAGAATTTATCGCTTTCATTGCTATCTTTTCGCAAATAATAACACCAGCCAAAGCTTTTGCATCAGCCTTTTTTGAAATAAAAAAAGGCTTGGCCTCTATCGACCGAGTAAACGTGATAATGGCAGCAGAAGAACAAATTACGGAAAAGAAAAATGCAATTTCAATAGATCGTTTTGATACCAATATTGAATTTAAAAATGTCTCTTTTAAGTATAAAGATATTTATGTCCTGAAAAATATTAATTTAACAATAAGTAAGGGCAAAACTGTGGCACTAGTTGGCGAATCGGGCTCTGGGAAATCTACCTTGGCAGATTTATTGCCTCGCTTTTATGATATTGAAGAAGGCGAAATTTTAATTGATGGCACAAATATAAAAGATTTAAAGATAAAAGATTTAAGGGGCTTAATGGGCAACGTAAATCAAGATGCTATACTTTTTAACGATACGGTGGCTAATAATATTTCCTTTGGAACAGAAGGGGCTGATGGCATAAGTATTGAAGCAGCAGCAAAAATTGCAAATGCTCATCAATTTATCATAGAAACAGAAAAAAAATACCAAACCAACGTGGGCGATAGAGGCACGAAACTCTCCGGAGGGCAACGACAAAGGCTAAGTATTGCAAGGGCGGTGCTAAAAAACCCCCCAATTCTTATTCTGGACGAGGCGACCTCTGCCTTGGATACCGAATCTGAAAAATTAGTGCAAGATGCACTAACTCATCTGATGGAAAACCGAACGTCTATTGTAATTGCCCACCGCCTTTCTACCATAAAAAATGCCGATACAATTTGTGTATTATCCAAGGGCAAGATTATTGAAAGGGGGCTGCATGCCGAACTTATTAAACAGAATGGGGTTTATAAAAAGCTACACGATTTACAATCGTTCTAGAGTTGCTGAGGTTTACCGCTTGGGGCGATGGTGCTTCTTTTTTTCGCCCTTTCTCTTCTTTTTATGTACAGAAAATCCAAAGCGTCCTTTATTTTTTCCTAGCACATAATAGAAGCCATGTGAGTAGGCTAGCAGATTGGCTTTATCAAGCCGAAGGTGATTTTTATCGTCAATTAAATGTTCGTCCACATGTACAGCTACAATTTCTGCCATAAACATATCGTGTGTCCCTAGGGGGATAATGTGGGTTACTTTGCACTCAATATTTACAGGGCATTCGGCAATAATGGGGGCGGCTACCTTTGTGGCTTTTATCGGCGTAAGCCGACCTTGAGCAAATTTATCTACCTTTCTGCCCGATTTTACACCGTTAAAATCGGTTACCCGTACTAGCTCTTCTGTGGTTAAATTGATTACAAAGGCCATATTTTTTTTTATAATATCGTAAGAATATCGCCCTGGGCGAACGGAGATATAACACATTGGCGGGTCAGAATTAATTGTTCCTGTCCAAGAAATGGTGATTATATTGTGTTCTTTTTTCTCTGCACCGCAGCTAACCATAACTGCCGGTAGGGGGTAGAGCATGTTGCCGGGTGCCCATGTTTCTTTGTAAAATCTTTTTTTTGCCATTTTATCGTTTTGTAAATTCTATTAATTTTTCTGCAAGCGGGGCGTTTATTGCTTGGTAAATTTGGTCGATGTTTTCAGGGAATGCTTCAAAGGAAGCAATTTCTGCAATACCGTGGGTTTCGCCTTGGTATATGATGGGGAAAATTAATAAGAAGCCAGGTGAGCTACTGCCTAAGCCGGACATTACTGTAATGTAGTTTTCGGGGACGTTGGAAATGTTTAGTAATTTTTGATTTTTTGCCACTTGCCCCGAGATACCTTCGCCGAGTGTAAATTCTCTTATTTCGGACTCTGAGTAGAAGGCATAAGTACCAGCAGCGATGTATTTATTTTGTTCTTTTCGCTGAAATACTACGCCTTGTATACCGTTAAACTCGGCGGCTAAATTTCTTAATAGAAGTTCGGCATATTTAATGGGGTTGGTGGTTTGGGAAATGCCTTGTAAAATATTTTTTACGGCTTTTTCGGCACTATCTTTTAATTTTATTTTATGAAGTTCCTCATTTTTGTCTAAATCCTCAAGGTCTTTATTTTGGTCTTCTTCCTCTTGATTGTCTTCGGGTTTTAGGTAAACAATTTTCTGCTTTTGATTTAACAGGAAAGTTATAAAAAGGAAAAGCCCTGAGAATAAAATGCCCATAAGGAAAAATACATTTATTTGCTCGGCGGCTTGCAAAAATGTAAATAGGAATAAAGTAGTTAAGAAAAATAAGGCAATAATTACTGGTATATTTATTTTTTTCATCTTTATAATTTTTGGTAGATGTGCATTTATTGTATTAGTGTTAGCGAGAGTTTTGCTTATTTATGTTGTTTACTTGTTTTGTAGGAGTAAAAAATCTAAAATTGAATCAACACTTAAAATTTGTGCTTTTGGTACACGCTCTATAGCGGCCAAAGTCATTGTTTTAACTTGGCATTCTTCGGGGTCCTGAATTATTGTTGCCCCTCCGTTGTTGTATATCTCTTGTAGCCCTTTTGCCCCGTCTCTATTGGCACCAGAGAGGATTATTCCAGCCATTTTATCTTTAAAAGCATAAGCTGCAGTTTCAAAACTAAGGTCGATAGATGGGCGAGAATGGTTGACGGGTTCTTCGGCCGATAGGGCAAAAAAATTGCCCAATTCAATTTGTAAATGGTAATTGGCGGGGGCTAAATATACGTTCCCCGAACGTATTGGTGATTTGTCTTCTGGCTCAATAATTGGTAATTTTGATTTTAAAGATAAGGCTTCCACAAAGCCATTTCGCACGTGTTTTAGCCGGTGTAAAACCAGTATAACCGCAGGTTTGTAATTTTTAGGTAATGTGCCTAATATTTTTGTGATTACTTGGAAGCTACCCGCTGATCCACCAATTACTATGTATTTATAATTGTTCATTTGCTTTTTTTGTTTTTATCTTATCCCAAGCCACCACCCGAACGCCTTTTGAGTAGTGTATTTTATCTGGGGTGTTATTTATTAGGTGTTTAAATCTTGAATAATTTAAGCTAAGCTGTTCAATATTGAGTTGGTTTATTGCCCACTCTTGGTGGTGAATTTCGTAGGCATTTATTGAGTTTTTACTGTCTTGAAAAAGGGCATAGCGTTCCGTTAGCCATTTATCAATTGGTGCTTTGCTAGTAAGTTTTTTCCCAATGCTGTATTTTATGTTAAGTTCGTCTTTATATTCAGAGTTATTTGAGTGAAAAGTGTTTTCGGTTCGGTTCATTTTTGAATAGCGGTAGGGCAGTTCTGATATTTTTGCTGCCAGTTTGCAAGATAGCTTTGTACCGCCTTCAATGCTCAGGAAATAGACACCAGCTTTTCCTTTAAAGTTTACATAAGTTCGGATATTTATTTCGTCAAAATTAGAAATTGGTGGCAAGGATATTAAGTGTTTAGGGCGCATTTTTTCCATTGTAAAGGCCACTACCGAAACCCAAGGTTGCCCTTCAAAAAGGTCAATTTCCATTTCCTTTGGTACGAGGTGTTCTAGGTCTTCTGGTTTTACTTTCCAGTGGAGAAATAGGGCCTTGTTCCATTCTTGGTAAAATTTCCAAGGGGAATTGGGGGGCATTGTCGCCCTGTGTTCTGTTGTGTTAATCCAGTCAGCTATTTTCATTGTATTTGGCTTATAAACTGTTGTAATTGAGTGTTTGAGTTGCCATAGCTTACAATTTTGATGTCTAAAGCTGTGTGTTTAAATTTTTGTATTGTTTTTTGTATGGATTCTAGTATCCAGTTTGGTTTGTTCCCAAATGCACCACCACCAACAAGAGTGAGGAAAACTTTGTTTGAGTTATATTTTTTTAGATTTATTAAAGCAGCATAAAGCGTTGCCTCGTAAGTGGCTTCTAAAATTATTCGGGCAAAAGCCGCCCATTCAAAAGGGGGAATAGTGGAATATGCCACTGGCAATGCAGAGCAATATATCTGAGAAACTCGCTGTTTATTATCGGAAATAGTTACTTCTGTATCCCACTGTATGCCTACTTTTAACTTGCCTTTTAGTTGTTCTCGTTCGTTGCTATTAAGTGCTTTCAGTTTTTTGTTGATTATTGATAAGCCACTTTTGCTGGGTAAGGCATAGCCATTTTGCATAGTCCAGAGTTGTTGCTTTTCGTTACCTAATGCCTCTCCAATTAACTCTAAACAGTCGATTTGTTGGTTGGCAGTTTGCCCAATTTGGGCATTTATTTTCACAAAATAATTCCGATACATAGTGCCTGCACCGCAGGCAATTGCACAGGCTGGGCCTTGTGTATAGTCCTTTTCGTAGCCATCAATACCTTGTTCTGGTGTTGTGTTTGGGCTAATCATTTCTAGCAAGTTAAATTGAGAGGCGGCTTGAAATAGGGCGTTTTTGTTTCCCTTTTGCAAGTGCAATTGTTGTACATCTGCAACAATTTCCGATACGCTTATTTTGTTAGCAGACTGGGCTATTGTGGGGCTAGTCAATTTTAAATGTTCTAAAGTGCAAATTTCTAGCTGCCCAAAGTGTAGTTTCCGCTGGTTTATTTTTGAAACAAAATAATTGTCCTTAACCATGAGGTTTTTCCTTACATTCTCGGCTGTTTTTTCTTCAAATCCTGTAAGCATTTTAAACCACATTTTCTATTTGATTTTAGAGTTAATATTTAATAGTGTAAACCTTACAAAGTTAAAAAAATACTATACATTTCTATACTGATAATTTATTTTATTTTTCTTGAGCAAAAAAAAGAGTCTGAAAAAGACTCTTTTATGTTTAAAATGCTAAGCTAATTAATTTGCAATTTTGCTTACATTGTTGTTCTGTACAAGACATAGATGAACAAAATAAGTGCTATTGCAGAAGCAGAGTAGCCTATGATTTGTTGCATTAGCATTTTTTTATTTTCTTCTAGCCTGTTACTTTTGGGGGCTTCCTCATTTTTTTCTTCTGCTGCTGTTTGCCCAATAACAAAATCTTGTACATCGTTAATTGCAGATAATTCCCTTTCGTAGTTAATGGCCGAGTCGGTCATTTCTGCAAGCTCATGGTGGCTTTCGAGTAGGTCTTCTTTTAGTTTCTGAATTTCTTTTATCTTAGCATCAATTGCTTTGTCGTAAGTTTTTGTAAGTTGCTCAATTTTCTCATCTTTTTTCTGCATTTGATTAATCAACTCCGTTTTGTCGATAAGCTCGTGCACCTCTGCTGCATCTTCTTCTTTAAGCTCTTCAATTTTATTTTTTTTGTTTTGAAGGTCGCTTTTTAAGTTATTTAGCTCAACAGTAAGCCCTGTAATTTCAAGGTTCTTTTCAGAAATGGTTTTTAATAGTGCTTCGCTACCATTGCTTCCGTTTATGGAAATCACTTTTATAGTGTCTGGGTATTGCTTGGTTAAAAAAACGTGGTCTATCAAAAATTTATTATTTTCTTTTTTAATAAATTTTGTGGCTTCGTTTTTTTGGCACAATCGGTGGATTGTTGTTTGGCTTTTTCCACTTGCCAAAATGGCTTCTTTTACAGTTAAAAACATATCTCAGATTATTAATTTAGGGGGTTTGAATTTAGAAATCAATGTAAAGCGTTATATACAATCTTTCCATTTGATTTTCTGATTACAAATAAAAAGAAAATAATTGGAATTATAAAATTTTATTACAAAAAAGTTATCAACAACTTGTTAATATATAGGTATTCAAATACTATGCCATTAATAGGGCTAATTTTAGTTTCTATTGCCTTATAAGATTTTGTAAGTAAGTAAACACTATTTTTTTGGTGCAAGCCCTTGATTTTAAATGTATTTTATATATTAATGATTGATTAACAGTTGTTTCTGTGTTTTCTACTTTTGTAGATGCTTCTTTTTGTTTTGTTTGGGTGGTGAGTGAGGCGAGGGCGGTTTGGGGATTGAAAGTAAACTTTTTTTCAAAATATGATTTCATTTTTCAAGCTAATTGTTTTCATTTTATAGGGTCTTGAAATTCTGCAATTTTATCAGTTATTCGGTTGGGGTTTCTTGTTTTTAAAAAATCTATAAAATTATTTTTATTAAACAATCCTATAATTGGGAAATTAATGTTTTTTATTACTTCTTGTGTAAATTTAATTGAATCTATATTTTTTCATTGTAATTTTTTAAATAATTGTAAACCTGCAAGCATTTCATTTTTTCCTTGTTCTGTTGTTTCATCGTATTTTGCATCAAGAACATTTTTAAAATCTTTGAAATTTGGGTCGTTTTGAAATTGTTCCGATACTTTTTGAATTTCTGGATTGTCTATTTTGTTTTGAATATCAACAGCCATTTGTAGTATTTTGAAAATAAAATCTTTATGGAATTATAAACTTTTAGTATAAAAATGCAAATTTTGATGAGCAAACCCCTATAATTCCCCTTAACAGGGGAAAAATTTGCGGTAAGCCTCGACATAAAGACCAAATTTCCTGCCCTGAT
>CAMZKQ010000177.1 GCA_947311265.1 uncultured Chlorobiota bacterium
CCACCACGTTGGTTTGTTTGTTGGGGGGACTTATAATATTGACCACAAGCTGGCCTATGGAACTGTTGGCCTGGACTACGAATACCGTATTTCGAAGCCAATTGGTATTGGGCTGGTTGGTGAACTTTTAATTAACCAAGGGCATGGCAACGAAATTGTATTTGGTATCCCTTTGTTTTATCATACAGGCCCTTTAAAATTTGCACTTGCCCCAATGGTAGCTTATCCTATGCCAAAAACTTCTGCCTCGTCGCATGGTGGAGCAGCTGGTTCGGAAATGCTCTATGGTGGGCGGTTTGGAGCTAGTTATGCTTTCCATGCAGGACCCGTATCTGTTTCGCCAACTGTAAATATTGATTATATTAAAAGTTTGGCTATTGTTTATGGAGTTACTATAGGGAAGGGGTTTTAACAAAACATGGCATCTTATTTGTTAATACATTTTAAAGCTACCACTACCTATACCTAAAAATGAAAAAAAGAAGAAATTTAAAAGTTACAATTTTGTTGCCTATTTTTATAATGGGCTTACTTATGGTAGCCTCAATTCTTGCCATTTCGAGATACACTTTTCTTAAAACATTTAATTACAATAAGCAACAGATTGTAAATTCTAAGGTGAAAGGGGTAAAGAAAACACTCTCCGATTTGGGTAAAGAAGCCCTTTATGTTTCTTCTGTTTTTTCAAAACAAGATGTGGCAATAGAGGCTTATCGCAATTATTATGAAAATGGCGATTTAAAAGCCGCTGCCAAAATGATTGAAGAAAAACTTGTTCCGGTTACTAAAACCATTGAGGCAAGTACAGGTACATCACCAAGAATACATTACCACCTGCCGCCAGCCACTTCATTTATACGTCTTTGGTCTAAAAAACGGGGCGACGATATTTCGAGCTTCCGAAAAATGGTACTTGCAGTTTCGGATAAGCATTTACCTGTAAAAGGGGTTGAAACTGGGCGTGCAGGCTATGTGGTTAGGGGCATTTCTCCTGTTTTTGATGGTGATAAGTACCTTGGTTCTGTCGAGGTGTTTTTTGGTGTTGAAAAACTACTAAACTCTGTTTCTAATGGGGAAACTGAATCTTTTGAGATTTTGCTATCAAAAGATTTATTGCATATTTCTACAAAATTTTTAGAAAAAAACTCGAGCAATATTAGGGCTGATAAAAAACAAATAGGTAATTATGTAGTAATAAAAGCCACCAAAGGTTTTAAAAATGAAAATATAGACCAAGCTATTTTAGCAAAAAACATTTCTGAGGTTGTCTCTTTTTCAAAAGAAAATTTTGAGTATGTTGTAATTCCTATCAAAAATTTTATTGGTGATGTTGATGGCGTTGGTATTTTGCAAATAGATATTTCGGAATCTCAAAAAAGCCTAAGGAGTTCAATGCTTTACGTTGTGCTTATCTGTTTTATTTCTTTCATTATTCTTTTTTCGGTAGTCGGATATTTGGTTAATATTATGGTGCTTAAAAGGATTGATGTTACCAATGTCGAAATAAGAAAATTAGCAAAAGGCGAAAATATCACTAAAATATCAAGCAAATTTAACGACCAAATTACGATTTTAGAAACCTCAATAAATAAATTGGCTGAAAATTCGGCGAAAAATGCAAAATTTGCTAACGCACTCGGGTTTGGGCAATATGAAGTTGAATATGAGCCAATCAGTAATGAAGATATTTTAGGAAATGCACTCTTTATGATGCGGCAAAGTCTTAAAGCATTTTCGGAAGAAATGAATTTTTTGGTGGATGAGAGTACTACCGAATTGCAAGATAAAATAGCAAAGCTAGATTTATCGCAGCAAGAGCTTCAAATGCAAAACGAGACCATGCAGTTAATGAACGATGAGTTGTCCACTTCGGAAGAGGAACTGCAGCAGCAAAACGAAGAGATGCAGGCCATAAACGACGAACTCGAAAAGCAAAAAGAAGAAATCCAAGCGCATGCAGAACAGGCACAAGTACAGCAGAAAAAACTGCAAGAGCATCACACCAAAATTAGCGACAGCATCACCTATGCTAGGAGAATACAAAGGGGACTTTTCCCCACAGATGCCCTGCTTGCCAGTTTATTGAAAGAGCATTTTATATTATTTAAACCCAAAGAAACAGTAAGTGGCGATTTTTATTATGCGTTTAAAAATAAAAACAAGCTCGTATTTGCTGCTGCTGATTGTACAGGGCATGGTGTGCCAGGTGCTTTTCTTACAGTTTTGGGGGTAACCTATATACATGGCATTGTTCGCCGCTGCGAATTTGAAAGTGCTGGTGATTTGCTCGATAAACTGCGTGAGCAGATTAAAAACGTATTCTCAGCTTTTGGTGGGAAAAGTAATAATGGGCTAGATATTGCCCTGTGTATCATTGATTTGGAAAGTGGAATTATGCAATATTCAGGAGCATATAACCCGCTTTATATTATAAGGTCTGGGGCAATGGTAGAATATAAAGCCACTCGCAACCCAATAGGCAGCTACCCAAAAGAGAAAAAATTTGTAACCGAAGAAATAACACTTCAAGATAACGATCAAATTTACCTCTTTTCTGATGGTTACCAAGACCAATTAGGGGGCGAAAAAAATAGGAAAATGGGAAAAGCAAAGTTTAAGCAACTGTTATTAGAAAACGCTCACCTACCAATGGCAGAGCAAAAAATAAAGCTAAACCAAGAATTGCTTAAATGGCAAGGCGATACAGAACAACTTGATGACATTGTAATCCTTGCCAAAAAGTGGAGTAAAGAAGATTAAGTACTAATATGAAAAATATTAAGTCCCCAAAAAACGTGCAAACCTTTATATTTGCACGTCTTTTTATTTCAGAATAGCCCTTTTTATTTAGGTGCTGTACCGTTAAGATAAATTAAAACCCCCGATTTATGCCCCTGTACTTCGCCACTTTTAGAGATGATTTGATAAGCCAACATAATAGAATTTACCTTTTTTACCATCTGTAATTTATCCTTATCAATATACCAATCTTCTGTAAATAGAGCCTTTCCTATAAGCTTTCGGTTGTACTCTGGTTTGGCTTCAAGGGCTTTTACCTCCTCAATTGTCATAGGCTTTTCCATTACATAATCATAGGCAGTAAATTTCCCAGCATAAATACCATCGAAAATAAAAGAGGCCAGTTTTTGCACATCAATATTTTTAAAACACTCTTCTTGCCAGTCATTACTTGGGTCATCGTTTTGGATAAGGCAAGTCGTAGTGATAGGTTTGGCAATAGGCGTTAACTTACTCAAATCTTCCCCAGAATTGTCATTTTGGCAACCCATTATAGAGAAGGAAAATAAGACCGCTAAAAATGCAGTTGATTTCAATAGATTTTTCATCGTTTTAAAGTTTAATTTTTTTTAATATGAATACAATTATAATTCAAATTTTATAAAAGGTTACACTTTTGGATTATTTTTTTTCAAAAATAAAAAAAACTCCAACAATAAAATATACCTTTGCAACAATGGTAGAACTAAATCAGGAAATAAAATTTTTGCCCGGTGTTGGTCCTAAAAAAGCAGAGCTTTTCGCTAAGGAACTAAAAATATTTACCGTAGAAGACCTCCTTTACTATTTTCCATACAAATACCTCGACAGAACCAAATTCTATACCGTTGCAGAAATTACCGAAAAAGAACAATACATTCAGGCCAAAGGCATAATCCGCAATTTTCAACTTCGGGGGCAAGGACGAAAACAATTTTTAACCGCTGTGTTTTCCGACGAAACAGGGAAGATAGACCTACTTTGGTTCAAAGGCATTAGCTTTATACAAAAAAACATTACCTCCGGTAAAGTATATGTGATATTAGGGAAAGCCAGCCGTTATGGCGGAAAAATAAACATAGTACACCCCGAAGCCGAAGAAATTGCAAAGTTTCAAGAAAAAATCAGCACCGCATTAGCACCCAGCTACAACACCAGCGAGCGAATGAAGCGAGGCTATTTAAACTCCAAAACCATTGGGCGAATAATGCAAGCCACCTTCAAAGCCATACCTTCGGTAACCCCAGAAACACTGCCTGCCTACCTTATAAAAGAACTGAAATTGATGCCCTTGGGCAAGGCTTTACGCAATATCCATTTTCCTGAAAATGATTTAACACTTCGCACGGCACGCTACCGTATTATTTTTGAAGAACTCTTTTATGTTCAACTCAACCTGTTGAGGCAGAAAAATTACCGCAAAGTAACATTTAGAGGCTATGCCTTTGAAAAAGTGGGCAATTACTTTAATGATTTTTACGATAACCACTTACCCTTTGAACTCACCAACGCTCAAAAACGAGTCATCAAAGAAATACGAGAAGATTTAGCAACCGGCAAACAATGTAACCGCCTATTGCAAGGCGATGTAGGCAGCGGTAAAACCCTAGTAGCCATGATGGTAATGCTCATTGCCGTAGGCAACAACTTTCAAGCAGCACTAATGGCACCCACCGAAATACTTGCCATACAGCACTTTGAAACCCTGACTGAAATGCTTGCAGGTTTAGGGCTAAATATACGCTTACTAACAGGCTCGTCCAAAACAAAATACCGAAGAGAGCTACACGAAGAGCTACAAAACGGCACTGTAGATATTCTAATCGGTACACACGCACTTATTGAAGATGTGGTCGTTTTTAAAAACTTAGGCATTGTAATTATAGACGAGCAGCACCGCTTTGGTGTGGCACAAAGGGCAAAAATGTGGAAAAAAAATAAATTGCCACCACACATTATAGTAATGACTGCCACACCAATCCCCCGCACCCTCTCCATGACCGTCTATGGCGACCTCGATGTATCGGTAATCGACGAGCTGCCACCGGGCAGAAAGCACGTTACCACCGCACATCGCTACGATGGGCAACGCCTTCCAGTCTTTAAATTTATGAAGGGCGAAATTGCAAAAGGGCGGCAAGTCTATATCGTCTATCCACTTATCGAAGAATCCGAGCATTTTGAGTATAAAGATTTGGAAGATGGGCTGGAAAGCATAAGCCGAGCATTTCCGCCACCACAGTACGCCATAAGCGTACTTCATGGACGCATGAAACCCGCAGAAAAGAGAAAATCTATGGATTTATTTGTAAAAGGCACTACCCAAATAATGGTCGCCACCACCGTTATCGAAGTCGGTGTAAACGTACCCAATGCAACAATTATGATTATTGAAAGTGCCGACCGGTTTGGGCTATCGCAATTGCACCAACTTAGGGGTAGAGTAGGGCGGGGGGCAGACCAATCCTACTGTATCCTAATGACCTCGTTCAAACTTTCTGCCGATGGCAGAAAAAGAATAAAAATAATGACCCAAACCAACGATGGATTCAAAATATCGGAAGAGGACATGAAACTAAGGGGCCCTGGCGATATTGAAGGCACACAACAAAGCGGCATACCGTTCGACCTAAAAGCCGCAAATATTGTCCGAGATGCCGAAATTATGCAACATGGTAGAAATATTGCCAATGATATTCTTGAAAAAGACCCCGATTTAAGCCTTCCCAAAAATCATATTCTTGTAGCACGCATGAAAAAAATGATGCCCTCCTCTAAAAACTGGAGCCCTGTTAGCTAAACTGGCTAACTACAAAAGTGTACGAAAACGCACAGTTTTAAAATTCCTTAATTTTGAATATAACGAAAAATGTTATATGTTTGTCAGCATGCAACCATTTGGAAACCCAAATAGTCTTATATAGTAAGATTATGATTATCGTTATAATCATTTAATTGCCAAGCTGATAGCTCCATTTTTAGAATTAGTTTTGTTACATTTTTAGAATAAATATTTAACAAAACTCTAAGAGTTAGCCTTACTTTTATCGTATAAACTAATGATTTATGTAAAAAAACGTAACTTTTTTTGCATAAACTGATTCATCTATATAAACATACGTAATTGGCAGATACTAATCTATAAAAAGGTTGCATAAATTCTGAAAAAACTTAATAACTATAATTATAAAAACCACCAACAAAAACAAAACTCATGACGAAACTCTACTCTTATTTCAGTATTGCCCTTGTATTGGGCATACTTTTTACAAACCTAGATGCCTTTGCACAAAGCAAACAGCCCATTTCTACTGCCCAAAATGGCAGCTACATAAAGCTAACAAAAGCAACACCAGTTTCCTTTATTGCCCAAAATGGCACTTACCAATCTAGCGTATTTACCCCCCTAGCATTTAAGTTTGGGGATAACCACTTAAAATACATCAGCATTAGCAACCAAGGATGGCTATCGTTTGACGATTACGGCAACGAAGACGTGGTAGGCGATTTCCAAGAAAGAAATCTAAAAACATTTATTTCCCCTTATTTGCCATTGAAAGACAATGCCGCATCTGGGCAATACGAAGTTACTTACCAAATGAAAAAAATAGGCAACACTATTTGCCTAATTACCGACTGGACCAATGGAAAAAGTGCTTTTCAAGCACTACTGTTCGATAACGGAAATATCGAATTTAGATACTCTGCCACCTTTACCAAAGACAGCCACGACTACATGCTAGGAATAGCAGACTATAGATATTACTGGGGACACTTCCCTATAACTACAAACCACAAGCCACTTAAAACATTCCTAGAAAGTGCAGGAAATGCTACTGTAATATTTGAAAGTAACCCAAGCCTAACCCTAAAAAATCAATAATCAATATGAAACATTTATACCCAATTTTAAAAAAGACAACAGGCCTATTGCTATTGGCTTTGCTTTTTGCACAAGCCACTTATGCCGTAGTGCCGCCATACAGCGAAAATTTTGATGGAGTAACCACCCCAGCACTCCCTGCTGGCTGGACTATTGAAGACAACTCCGCCCCAAGCGATGACTGGTACACCTCCACAACAAACAATAATTCAGCACCTAATTGCCTGCGTATTGAATACGATTTTAGCAACCCACTAGACGATTGGGCATTTACACCCAATATAACCCTAGTTGGAGGTACGCAGTACGTTATTACCTTTAAATACAGGGCACGTTCTTCCTCTTGGTCAGAACGACTAAGACTGGCTTATGGTACTGCTGCAAACTCGGGGGCTATGACTACTGTGTTGTTTAATAATAATGGTTTTACCAATACCACCTACCAAACAGTAACTGTAAATTTTACCCCTGCGGCAAGTACCGATTACTATTTTGGCTGGCAGGCTTATAGTACCACCAATAAATTTGGCATACACATTGATGATATTCAAATTTCAACACCCTGCGGAGCACCATCTGCACAGCCTACAGCATTAAACTTAACAGTTATGGGAACACAGATAAACGGTGCATTCACCGCTTCTGCCCCTGCAGCAGATGAATATTTAGTGGTAAGAAGTACTAATTCTTCCCTTTCGGGAAACCCCGTAGATGCAACAACTTATGCAGCCGGAGACGCTTTGGGCGGCGGAGTAGTTGTACAATTTTCTTCAGCAACTACATTTAATGCCAATTGCTTATCGCCAAGCACACAATATTACTTCTTTGTTTTTAGTGCACTTAGCACAAGTTGTGTTGGCGGCCCCACCTACCTAACAGCTTCACCGCTAACTGGCAATGAAACAACAGGAGTAATAACTGCTGACCGTACTTTACCCTATACTAATAATTTTGATACAAAAGACGGCTGGACTTACGATGGACTTTGGCAAAGAGGCGACCAAACCAACGATGCTTTCGGCCCCCCTAGCGGGCGTTCCGACAACTCCGTTGCAGGTACAAAAATAGACGAAAACTACGCCATAAACAATAATGACTCCTATTTAACAACACCAAGTTTTGACCTGACAGGAACAATTGCACCGCAAATTTCGTTTTGGATGGATATGGAATCCGAGTCCTTTAACGATGGTGGAACAGTTCAAATAAGAGTAAATAAATGCACTTGGATTACTGTTGTAAGAACAGACCCTGGCTATGGCGGGCTTACCCCAAACGATACTGATGTAGATGGACTAGCAAATAACGAAGACGGTTGGGCGGGTACACAGCCAGCAGGCGAATGGAGTAGAGTAACGCTGGACCTTTTTAACCTTACCACAGCAGGGCTAAATACTATATCTAATATAGATATTATAGAAGTGCGTTTTTGGTTTGGCACAGATGGCAGTACAAATAACTACGCCGGTTGGTACATTGACGATTTTAGCATTTACGACCCATCGCCATGTGTAGCCCCTGCCACACAACCTACTGCACTAGGACTGCTACCTACAGAATCTGTAATTTTTGGCTCTTTTACCGCAGCAGCAGGCTCGCCCGATGAATACTTAGTTGTAATGAGTACTTCAACACCACTAGGAGCAACACCAGCAAATGGTACATATTACGCACTAGGAGCAACACTTGGTTCAGGAGTAGTTGTTTCTTCCTCATCTTCACTTAACTTTAAGGCAACAGGACTAAACCCTGGTACTCAATACTACTTTTATATTTTCTCTTATAACACCCTCTGTGGGGGCGAGCCTTTTTACAATACAACTTCGCCACTAACTGGTAATACAACCACCTTAGCAAGTGCAGCTATATTCTGCCAAGATTTTGAGTCGGGCAATGGTGGCTGGAGCAGAACATCTGGTACAGGCAACTGGCAAAATGTAAGCCCTGCCGGAGGAACTAATGACCCTACTGGCGACCATACCACAGGTTCAGGTAACTGTATGATTACAGCTGGGCTGAATAATTATGCTACAAATAAATCTTACAACTTAATATCGCCAGTAATTGATTTAACTGGGCAAACAGGCACCTACATGGAATTTTGGATGTGGGTAGAAGCAGAAACAAGTTGGGACGGCGGTTTTGTACGAGTAGATAATGGCCTGGGAGGCGGTGCAATTTCTGTTACCAATGCCAACCTTAGCTTTAATTATGATAACTCCTTAGGTGGAGGCTCAAACCCTTACGGAACAGAAGATGGCTGGACTATTGATAACCTATTTTGGAGAAAAGTACGAGTGGATTTATCGGCACTAGGTTGCGATAATAGACCTAATGTACGAGTACAATTCCTATTTGGATCTGATGGCTCTAGTCAAGATGGAGGCTGGGCTATTGATGATATTTGCGTCTATGCTGCTACCGCCCCTACAATTGTAGGTATAACTCCCAGCACACTATTCGAGGACAAAGGAAAAACAATATCAATATACGGTACAAGCGTAGGCTCTGCTACCTCTGTTACACTTGGCGGCATTGCAGGCACAGTAGCAGTAGTAAACTCAGGGCAAATTAATGTAAAATTTCCTGCTGGGAATTATGTAGGCAACACACTTACCGTAACTAATATGGCAGGAAGTGCAAGCACAACAGCAACCATTAGCAGGAGAAATACCATACCTGCTGATGCCATCGTTGGGCCAAATGATGATATACACCAAAGCATTAAAAGTGCAGTCGATGGTTTATCTGCATGGTACGGGGCAACCTCATTTGGGGCAGGCGATTTGGCAGGAGCAAAAACAATAGTTGTGGCCGATGGTACATACACCGAAGAGGTTACAAACTCAACGCTAAACCCAAATGCTGCAAATAATCTTACTATACGCCCGGCAGTTGGCGAGCAACCAGTAGTAAATGTTACAGGAAAAAGCTATGGTTTTAACCTAGATATTGATAACCTATTCCTAACAGGATTTTCGGTCTATGGAGCTAATGGTGCCAACATTCGCTCGCAAGGCGACGATTGTGAAATTTCGTACAATAAATGTTATGCAGGAAATGG
>CAMZKQ010000178.1 GCA_947311265.1 uncultured Chlorobiota bacterium
TAATTTTATAGACTTTTTTTATTTTTTTTACGTTTAATACTAAATATAGAAAGTAGTTACTTTTTTTGTTTGTAAGGATTTCTAAAAACAACGTCTAAGTAATTAGGCATTTACAAGTTATTAAATTATTTATCTTAAACCAACTAAAACAAATTAATATGAAAAAAATAATGCTAGTAGTGGCAGTAATTTTCGCCTTTTCGGCAAGCAACGCACAAAAAATAGTTCATTTAGATAAAGCCTCTTTTAAAGCAAAAGTTTGGAATTTCGATAAAAATAAAACCTGGCAATTTGAAGGCAATGTTCCGGTAATTGTTGATTTTTATGCAGATTGGTGCCCACCTTGCCGAAAATTAGCCCCTGAGCTAGAAGCCTTGCAAAAAGAGTATGGTAGCAAAATACAGATTTATAAAATAAACGTAGATAAAAATCAAGAGTTAGCAAAACTCTTTGGTGTACGCAGTATCCCCACCCTTATTTATGCACCAATGGAGGGCAAATATAAAAAATTTACAGGCTACAAAAACAAGCGACAACTAAAAAAAGATGTCGCATCAAAGCTAAAAGTGAAGTAGAAGGTAGTTATTTCTACACGTTCTACACGCATTTAAAACCACAGCTTATTCGTAGAATTACTTACTTGTAAGAAAAAGTACAAATAAAGTAAACGCATAAACACTAAAAGACTTCATAATTCCATGAAGTCTTTTACCTTTGTAAAAAACTTAAAAAATAAAACCTTGGATAACTTTACAGCACTTGGAGTAAACAAAAATTTGGTAAAAGGGCTTACCGCACTAAATATAATTAACCCTACTGATATTCAGCGGCGAGCAATCCCCATACTCCTAGAAGGCAATACCGACTTTGTGGGGCAAGCCCAAACAGGGACAGGGAAAACGGCCGCTTATGGCCTACCACTATTGCAGAAAATAGACCCTGCCAATAAAGTAGTGCAAGCCCTAGTACTTTGCCCTACACGAGAATTGGGGCAACAGGTGGCCAAGCAATTCTTTAAGTTTACAAAATATACCGAAAAAATATTTACAGAAGCCGTTTATGGCGGCCCACAAATAGAACGCCAAATAAGCGCATTAAAACGCACAACCCACGTCATTGTAGCCACTCCGGGGCGGCTTATAGATTTGGTCAACCGCAAAGCAGTAGATTTAAGCAACGTCAAAACCATTGTGCTAGACGAGGCAGACGAAATGCTTAGCATGGGATTTAAAAAAGAACTAGATAAAATCCTAAGTTTCCTTGCGGAAGCACGAAATAAGTGGCTATTCTCTGCCACAATGCCACACGGTATCAAGCAGATAGTAAATACTCACTTATCGGAAAACGCACAGAAAATAGAGGTCAGCGGGCGAAACGTTGTTAATAAAAAAATTGAACACCAATACCTCATTTGCGAAGATAAAGACAAAATACACGTTCTTATCCAATTTCTACGTGCAGAGGGCAAAAACAGAGGGGTTATTTTTTGCAAAACGAAGGCTATGACTCAAAAATTGGCAAAGCAACTTTCTGCAAGAAATGTCCCCTCCGATGCCATTCATGGCGATTTGAAACAAATCGAGCGAGACAAAGTAATGCGTGCCTTTAAAAATGAAAAACTACAAATACTTGTAGCCACCGACCTTGCTGCTAGGGGGATAGATATTGCTGATTTATCTTTCGTTGTCCATTTTCAACTTCCCGACAAGGAAGAATATTACACCCACCGCAGTGGCAGAACTGCAAGAGCTGGGAAAGAGGGTATTTCTCTTAGTTTAGTAACTTCTGCCGAAATGAAACATATTCGGTATTTTGAAAAAGTCCTAGGTATTGCTTTCAAGCAAATTAGGCAAATAAAGTAAGGAAGGTAAGCCATTTACTTTCCGCCAAATTCCATTAAATAGGCCTTTATAAATTTATTAATATCGCCGTCCATAACTGCCTGTACATTAGAGGTTTCTGTCGATGTACGAAGGTCTTTCACCAACTTATAAGGGTGCATTACATAGTTTCGGATTTGAGAGCCCCACTCTATTTTCTTTTTTGTACCCTCTACTTTTGCTGCCTGTTCTTGCTTTTTACGCAACTCAATTTCGTAGAGTTGCGATTTTAACAATCGCATAGCACTTTCTTTATTTTTATGTTGCGAGCGAGATTCTGTATTTTCAACCACAAGCCCCGATGGGGCATGACGCACTCGCACGCCTGTTTCTACCTTGTTTACGTTCTGCCCTCCTGCCCCACCCGAGCGGAATGTATCCCAAGATAAATCGGCAGGATTTATTAAAATTTCGATAGTATCGTCAATAGCTGGCGATACAAAAACAGAGGCGAAAGAGGTATGCCGCCGATTGCTAGAGTCAAACGGCGATAGCCGTACTAGCCGGTGTACCCCACTTTCGCTTTTGAGGTAACCGTAGCCAAACTCGCCTGTAAATTCCAAAGTTACCGATTTTAGGCCTGCCTCATCGCCAGCTTGGTAAGCAAGTTCTTTTACTTTAAAGCCATTTCTTTCGCCCCAGCGAATGTACATTCTCATAAGCATTTCTGCCCAATCTGCACTTTCTGTGCCACCTGCTCCGGGGTTTATTTTCAGGATTGCCCCAAGTTGGTCTTCTTGGTTGCGAAGCATATTTTTGAACTCTAAACCCTCGATAAGGGCTAGTGTTTTATTGTATTGAGTTTCTACCTCTTTTTCATCGGCTTCTTTTTCTTCAAAAAA
>CAMZKQ010000179.1 GCA_947311265.1 uncultured Chlorobiota bacterium
AAAATATAGCCATTGTGCTTCTCATTTTAAATACCCCCTAAAAATGAATATTTTAAAAGCCTACACTACTGGTTTTAGAAAAACCTTGAACCTTGGTCGCCCTGTTTTACTCATTTATGTTATAAATATTTTGGCAGCTGCTTTGGTCGCCTTACCTTTATACTATATTTTGCATAAAGAAATTGGCAATAGTTCTGCATCAGAAACACTCTTGAAAGGTTTTGATAGCACTCTTTTTTCAGAAGTTATTTTTCAGGCACGTGCCAATATTGGGCAATTAATTTCCCAGACTTGGATTTTAGCCGCCGTTTATTGGTTCATTACTGTTTTTCTTGCCGGTGGAATTATCCGCACGCTTTCGCAGAATAAATTTACAATGACCTCTTTTTTTTCGGGAGCAGGTTACAATTTTTTCAGATTTCTAAAAATTAGCTTATTTTTTCTTGCCGCACATCTTGTGGGTGCAGTTGTTATTTATGGTGGGATTGGCGCTATTTCATACTTTATAATCCCTGATGCCACACCCGAAACGGTCTATTTTTATATCCTAGCGGTAGCTATTGCGATACACCTTATATATGTAGCCATTTTATTTATGTCGGCAGATTATGCTAAATTTTACAGTTTTCTTTACGATACAAAGTGGGCTATTCGCTCGGTAGCAGGCGGTATAAAGTATGCGTTCAAAAATTTTGGGCGTACATTTGGGCTTTACCTTTTACTCACTATAATTCCGGCAGCTATCGTATATTTGTATTTTTTTGCCGAGGCAAAAATAGGCACTCACACCGCTTTTGGGGTAGCTATGGTTTTTCTAGTACAACAAGCTATAATTATCCTTCGGATATGGTTTAGGATTTGGATATACTCCTCTCCTCTTCAAATGTTTACCGAAGATTTCTTTAAGCGTAAAGATGTAAATGAATCTTTAAAAACCATGAATGAGTGGAATGAAAAAGCATTGGAACAAAAAGAGCGGCTAGAAAAAACACAGAGCAAGCTCCTTGTTGCAAAAGTACTTACTGAAAATGAAATTATTGAAAAAATAAAAGAGGAAGAGGGGGAAGATTTATCAGCTAAAAAGGACTATAATCCGCATGCTAAAAAGGAGCAAAAATTAAAGACGAAAGGGAAAAAGAAGAAAAAAAAATTAAAAATATTGCTGACTAAAACAACTTCTTCGCCTTCAATTATATTATAATAACAACTTAATCTAAAAAACAATTAAATGGAAAATGTATTAACTAGGTACAAACGCCCTATTGAAAGTGTTGCAGAACCTACCGTTGCAGTAGAATACTGGGACACTGCCTTAGACGCTTTTGACGAAAAAACTTTAAAAAATCAGTAATTAGCGTGTTTAATTACATTAACCCAGAACTTTTACGAGGTAAAAATACTGATGGCGATTTTGAAATAAAGCAGATGCAAGGCTCTGCCGAAATAAATATTAAAATTACAGCATATACATTTGCTATAAATGCACCTTTCTTGCGAATTACCGAGGCAACTAACCAAGTTGCATTGCTACGAAAAGTAGCAGAGGTTAATTTTTACCCTCTGCGTTTGGCACAAATTATACAAGCTGGCAATGAGCTTTCCTTTGAATACGAAATGCCACTAGAGCTAGCCCAGCCAAATAAAGTGTATGATTTACTTCGGAATGTTTCGCTTTTTGCCGATGATTACGACGATATGTTTATCGAAAAGTATAATGCGGATTTCTACAAAAAACCAAGCTACACCGAACTACACAAATCTGAAAGAAAAGAAGTTTGGACGCAAATTTCTAATGTGCTAGAGGATTATAAAAATTACACTCAGTTTTTAAAAGATAAAAGATGGGACGATTTTCAATGGGATAATATTGTAATATCCTTATTGAAACTTGCCAATATGCCCTATATAAATGGGAAATTACGTTCAGACTTGTCCGAATATGTAAGTAACCTATTTAACTACGACCTCGATTTTAAATTTAGAGTAGATAAGGGTAACAACTTCATGAAAAAACTCCTCGAAAAATCAGAGGAGGAAATTATGAAAAATGTTTACCACGCAGAACAATTAATTTCTCTACGCTGGCGGAGTTCTAAGCAAATGATTACAGATGCACTAAGCCATAACGAGGAACAAGTGAAAAAATATGTGGCTCAAGAGAGTAACTTTAACTTATCGTCCTACCTCCAATTTGTTTTCCTTAAATTGGCTTACGATTACGCACTAGAAGATAAATACAAACTGGCCATAGATGATGTACTCGAGAAAGTAAGCGGCTTATCCCCCGACGTTGCTGCCCCCCTGCTTACCGAAACTTTTTATGCCCTCCTAAATGGCACGGTTTCTGAAACGAGCTCAAAAAAAGGCAAAGGCTTCTTTTCAAAATTATTAAACTAGTACACAAAATAACAACCAAATGAAGAAAATAAAAAATTCAATATATAAAATAATAACTGCCAACGGAACAGGGACTGGATTTAAAGTAGAAAATCATGATTTTCTTATAACAAATTATCATGTTATTAAAGGCAGTAAAATTGTTGCCGTTGAAGACCACAATAAAAACAGATACCTAGCCCAAGTAGTAATGGTCAACCCAGAGGTTGATTTGGCCTTCCTTAATGTTGAGGACTTAAAGGCTAAAAAAGGAACGATAAAGTTAAATGATGCCAATGTTATAGAGAATAGGCAAACTGTTTATATTAATGGTTTTCCTTTCGGAATGCCATTTACCATTACCGAAGGCATAGTTTCCTCCCCCAACCAACCAATGCAAGGGCGAAATTATGTACAAACAGATGCCGCTGTAAACCCAGGTAATTCAGGAGGCCCAATGCTCAATAAAGATGGCGTTTTAGTAGGCGTTACCACTGCAAAATTTACCGAAGCCGATAATGTTGGTTTCGGAATAAAACATACCGATGTAATAAAACAGATAAATGATTATAACTTTGAAGATACAAAATATAGGGTAAAGTGCAATTCTTGTGATAATTTTATTGTAGAGCAAGCGGAGTTCTGCTCAAATTGTGGAAACAATATAGACATTTCTGTTTTTGAAGAGTT
>CAMZKQ010000180.1 GCA_947311265.1 uncultured Chlorobiota bacterium
ATATATGGTTTCCCAATTTCAAATGGCAATTTACAACTACACTTTCCACAGGGTTTCGCTCGCCAAATGTTGATGATTATGGCAAAATTAGAGCCAAAAAAGGAGAAGTATCTGTGCCAAATAACACGCTAAAACCAGAATATGCCTACAATGCCGAATTAGGAATAACACGCACATTTTCAGATTTTTTCAGAATAAATGCAACAGCATTTAACACCTACTTGCAGAATGCCCTTGTGCGTTCCTACATGCAGCTCAATGGCAAAGACAGCCTCTTTTACGATGGCGATAATTACCGCATTGTAAGTAGCTCAAATGCAGGGCAGGCAAATATTCGAGGCATCTCAATAACCCTAGACGGCGATTGGGATTTCGATTTAATAGAACACTCGCCCCTAAAAGGCAACCTTACCTACAAAACCACATTTAACCTCCTACAAGGCATAAACCTTACGGACAACGTACCGTTGGGGCATATCCCCCCAATGTATGGTATTACAAAACTGAATTACAGCCTAAAAAAAATAGGCTTTGGTATAGTGGCACAGTACAGTGGGCAAAAAAAACGAGCAGATATGTCGCCTTATGGCGATGATAACGACGACCAAGCCTTGGAAGACGGTTTCCCGGCTTATTATATTTTTGGCCTATCGGCAGCCTACAAGTTCACTTCCAAAATTAGACTTACAATAAATATCGACAATATTGCCGATGAGCATTACCGTGCTTTTGCATCAGGCATTAGCTCGCCCGGGCGTAATTTTACATTTACTTTTCTATTTAATCTATAAAATTTAAAACACAACATTATGCAACTCAAAAATTATTTACTAATTGCCCTTTTCCTTGGCGGGATATTTTTTATAAAGGCCTGTTCAGAAGCACAATCTAATAACAGCAAAACTACAGAAACTCTACCTCTGATTGAAAAAAAAATCCGACCCAAAAAAAATATTATATCACCACAACCTATCCGCAATAATAAAAAGGATACTGTTACAATCATTGGAGTAGGCGATATGATGATAGGCACACACTACCCAAAATCGCCCAATTATTTGCCGCCAAATAATGATTACGATGCACTACTTGCCCCAACAGTTAGTTTCCTAAAAAGTGCAGATTTAACTTTTGGCAACTGCGAAGGCACATTTTCCACAAGCCTAAAAACTGCAAAATCTTGCAACGACCCTCGGTGGTGCTACCGATTTTGCATGCCCGAAGATTATGTAAACGGCTTTGTAAACGCTGGTTTTGATGTGGTAAGCATTGCCAATAATCACCTTGGCGATTTAGGCAATTACGGAAGAAAACGTACCGTAGAAGTTATAAAAGCCGCAGGCTTACACTATGCTGGGCTAACCTCTTGCCCAACTGACATTTTCACAAAAGATGGCGTAAAATACGGCTTCTGTGCCTTTGCCCCCAACGAAGGCACTTGCCAAATTACCGATTTAGGGCTTCTAAAAAAAACAGTAGAAGCCCTCGAAAAAGAATGCGACATTGTAATTGTATCCTTTCATGGCGGGGCAGAAGGGCGTAAGCACGAACACATTACACGGAAAACGGAACACTTTTTAGGGCAAAACCGTGGCAATGTATATAAATTTGCCCATACTGCTATTGATGCTGGGGCAGATATTGTTTTTGGGCATGGCCCCCACGTTACACGTGCGGTAGAGGTTTATAAAGACCGATTTATCGCCTACAGCATGGGCAATTTTTGCACCTACCGCAGGTTTAGCCTAAAAGGCGTAAGCGGTATTGCCCCCATTTTTAAAGTATTTACAGACGGTAGCGGCAAATTTTTAAAGGCAGAAACTCTTGCTACTTATCAAGATAAAATGACTGGTACAAAAATAGACAAGAAAAAGCGTGTAATAAAACGCTTGCAACAATTAGTAAAGGAAGATTTCCCAAAATCGAAACTTGTAATTGAAGATAACGGAAATATTTATGTAAAGAAATAAGAACTTGCTAAAAATAATTTCAGGAATAGCTTTTATTTCCGGAAAATTTGCTTAGTTTTGCAGTCTTGAATTTTATAACCAAACAAAAAATAGTATGTATTTAAGTGCAGAAAAAAAAGAAGAAATTTTTGGGAAACACGGAAAGTCTAATAAAGACACCGGCTCATCGGAGAGTCAAATTGCTTTATTTTCGTACCGTATCTCACACTTAACGGAACATCTGAAGAAAAACAGAAAAGACTACAGCACACAGTTGTCGCTGGTTAAGTTAGTAGGTAAACGACGAAGATTATTGACATATTTGCAAAACACCGATATTTTAAGGTATCGTGCAATCGTAAAAGAACTAGGGTTGCGTAGATAAGCACTAAGTGCTATTTAGTGTTACGACAATACAAGAAAGAGGCATTTTAACGAATGCCTCTTTTTTTGTTTAAATAAATTGAACTAACTTCGCCTCATGTTTTTCAAAGCCCAAAAATATATTTACGCAAAGGCTCAAAATTTAGGCAAACGCTTTGGTTTCGATTTGGCGTATTATATGGTTAATGGGTTTTGGGTTACGCTTAGCCAAGTGGTTGGGATTACAGCCTCTGTGGCAGTAACTGTTGCTTTTGCTCGCTTTGCAACAAAGGAACTCTACGGGCAGTACAGTTTTTTGATGTCCGTTTTTACAACCGTTTCTATTATTACAATACCTGGGCTTAATACTTCTGTGCTACGCTCTATTGCACAAGGTTTCGATGGGGTGTATAAAAAATCGGTGCGTTACCGCTTTATTTGGAGTTTGCTCGGCACGCCTATTTTACTTGCTATTGGCTGGTATTATTTTTATAAAAGCCCAAATTTGGGCTTAGCTATTATGCTCTCCTCACTTGTTTTTCCTTTTTACTTTACGCTTAATTTATGGGCAATTTTATTGCAAGGCAAAAAGGATTTTAAGCGGGTTTCTATTTTTGTTATTTTAAAAACAGTAGTAAGTTCGGTGGCAGTTATTATTTCCATTTTTTATAAAGCCAGTTTCCCTGTTATTTTTTTCAGTTTTATCGGTGGTTTTACCCTTACCAATATTCTTGTTTATTTCCTTACAATAAAGCAACTTACAAATGAGAAAGAAGAGTTTAGTTGGAAAAAAAGTGGGCTGAAACTCAGTTCAATTTCTTTAACGTCTTTAATTTTCGATTATTTAGATAAGATTTTAATTGGCATATTTTTGCCCATAGAATATTTGGCGGTGTACAGTATTGCCACAGGAATTACTGGGAGTATTCGCAATTTGTTTAAAAGCCTTGTTTCTACAATTTACCCAAAGGTTTTTGAAATGGACGTAAAGCAACTTTTTGGCATAATGCAGAAAATGCTGCTAAAAACAGTTTTAGGAGTAAGCATTGCTGTTGGAGTAATTATTTTAGTTATTCCTTATTTAATCCGATTTTTATATTCCGATAAATATGATGATGCTATAGTTTATGCTCAGGTTTATTTGGTAATAATTCCGTTTGCCACAGTTGTAAATATCCTGTACTCCTACTTTATTGCTATCAAAAAAGAGAATTTCCTTTTGAGTGTTTATAATATTGGTGTTGTCCTTAATATTATTTTATTTTTAATTGCAATTCCTATTTGGGAACTATGGGGGGCAATTTTTAGCTCTTTAATTTATCAAATTATTTTAAGTAGCCTCTATGTTTTTTATTGGGTTAAATATCGGCACCCAACTCTTCCAAAAGGGGAGGAACTTTTCCTTTAATTTCAGCAGGGACTCCAAGCGCAATAGTATTTGCAGGAATATTTTTTGTTACAACTGCCCCTGCTCCTATTATACTATTATCTCCTATTGAGATGCCTGGTAAAACAGTAACATTAGTTCCAATCCAGACATTGTTACCTAGCCTAATGCCTTTATAGGATACATTGTTAAAGTATTTTTCCCCATTTACATTATGGTTTACCGTAGAGATATTTACAAAGCTAGAAATCTGGCACCATTCACCAACAACAATCCCTCCGCCGCCCCGCAAATGGGAGTATTGCCCAATCATAGTACCTTTGCCAATACTCACTTTACTGGGATAATCAATCATTACTCCTTTTTTCAGGAAAACATCTTTTCCACAAAAAAGCAAGCGGCTTTTTATATAGCTGCCTATTAGGTTTGTTTTTAGGTTATCCACCCTAAAAATAAATGCTCCTAGTAATGATTTAACAGACCACTTCATGTTTTTGTTTTCTGTTCATTTCCTACCATTGGTAGCCGATTTGCTTTTTCATTTCTTCAAGGACTCTATCAATGCCCATTTCCACTGTAATTTTTGGCTCGAAGCCCATAAGTTCTTTTTGTTTTCTTAAATCGGGCAGTTTTACCAAAGTCATTCTTGTTGGCAAGTCTATTTCATTTACTAATTTAGAGTAATTTTTACCTAGTTTTTCACACATATATTTTGCAATATATTCAGTAGAAACAACCTTTGGGTGTCCTATATTTATTTCGTGATAACCATTAAGGTATAATAATTTTTCCAAGGCCACTACTGCATCTTCCATGTGTAGCCATGCTCTCTCGCTATTTTTATGAACTTCAATTTCTTCGTCTTTCAATAGGTGTTCGGCAAAGCGAATCATTGCCGAGCGGTGGTCGCCTCGGGTTTCTGTTTCGTGGTAGTACATAAACGGGCGGATATTTACTGCTTGTAAGCCGTGTTGTTCTACTTCGTATTTTACAAGTTTTTCTGCCAACAATTTACTAAGCCCGTACCTGTTGTTTGGGTTTACATCTGTCCTATCTTCGGTGAGCAAGCCTGTAATATTCCCATAAATTTCTGATGTTGAAAAGTTTATGAGCCTAGCATTCAAGTCCTTACAAAGTTGAAGGACATTATTTGTTCCTGCAAGATTGGTGTTTATTGTAAGGTGGGGGGCTTTTTCGCAGGTAACTCTACTTACCATTGCGGCAAGGTGGTATATTGCATCGGGTTTAAATTTGTGTGCTGCGGTGTACAAATCCTGCATCGAAATTGCGTCGGTTTGTACATAATCGTCTGCCCACTGCTGGATAATGTCGCTTCGGAGTACTTCATGCCCTTCTTTTCTTAGGTGTGCCACTAAAAATTGTCCTATATTTCCTTCTGATCCGATTACTAAAATTTTCATATTTTTATCTTAATTTTTTTTTTCAATAAGTTAACTGCTTCTTTAGGCTTTGCTTTTAGCGAAAGTAATAAATTTTTTCGTTTTGTTTTCTTAAATTCTTTTTCAATTGAATTATTTACTATCCAAGGTTTTGAAAAGCGGGGTTTTTCAAGCTCTTCTTTTAGTTTTTTTGCAAAATCGGCAACAATTATTTTTGTTGAAAATTTTTCTTTGAAAAGGGCATAGCCTGCAAGGCTTATTTTTTCTCTAAATTTTGGTTTTGAAATTAGCTGTTCTAGGGCATCATACCAGCCGTCTTCACTTACTGCATAAAGTATATTTTCGTTATTCGAGAACTGGTTTAAAACTTCTGGGATTGGCGATGTTACAGAGGGTATGCCCCATGAAAGTAATAAATTTACCCGGTTAGGATTTCTCAAATAGCTAAATGGCTCGCCCAACTGTTTCATTGAGCAGAGGGCTGGGACGATGCCAATATCAAATTTTGATATTATTTCTTCGTGAGTTTCTAGTTCCCATTCATAAAATATTGTTTTAACACCGGGTATTTGGGGTTGTTTTTTTGCATTTTTTATTACAACATGAAATTCAAAATCATATTTAGCCGCAAGCCTTTGAAGGGCGTTAGCTCCGTTTGGGAAAAAATCTTTTTGAAAATGAATTTCATTACCATGATAGCCCAAAATTAAGTGGTTGCTTTTGGTATGTTCTTTTCGTTCTTTGAGGTCAAAATAATCGTGCGAATCATAGATTCTTCGGTTAGTAGATAACAGCATTTCGTGAAACATGAAAGAATACGAAAAATAAAAATCAACATTTGCCGCCACATTTTGGTCTATTCTTGATGAGCCAAAGAATACTCCGATATGTGCTTCGGGCGAATGTTTTAGGGCTTTGTATAAAAGGTCTATCTTTTCTAAGCGGTTAATAAATATTATATCGTAAGTTGCTTGCGAAAAATCATTGAGAAAAGTAGAAAAGCCAAACTCTTTTAGATACTCAGCCATATTATGAAACCAAAGCCGGTTGGTCGGTATTTCAATTCCTCCTTTGGTTAGGAACAGTATTTTTACTAACGGCTGGTTCATTTTATTGTTTTTGGGCTATTACATAAGCCCGGTTTTCGTTTATAATAATTATTTCTTTTAAGTAGTTATAGGTTGTGCAAATTTCATCAACGGCTTTTACTACGCCGGGGAATAGTTTTGGGGTATAATCATCGAAAAAAATCATATCGCCTTTTAGCTGTTTTTCTTTTATGTTAAAAAATTCTGCCATAAGGTAGCCGTACTCATGGGCACTATCCAGAAATGCAAAATGAACTCTCTGGGTTTTCACTTTGGGTATGGAAAGCATTGTATTACCTTGTATATAAGTAATATACTTGTCTGTAAGTGGTTTGTATTTGTGTAGTAATTCAGCTCTTGTGTGCTTTCCTTTATGGTCATCAATGCAGTTCCAGTACATTTTTGTTTCGTGTGGCAGGACATCAAAGGTGTTAATTTTTCCAAATATTTGAGCATCGCTCATGGCTTTTGCCATACATAAAGATGAGAAGCCGTGGGCTGTTCCTGTTTCTAGGATATTAATGTAATCTAACTTTTGCTCTTTTATGTGGCGGAATAGGCAAGCATACAAAAGCCGCCCATGCACATAGCATATTTCTGATTTTTTCTTTACCACTTGCGTATGCAAAGCCAGCTCGTGATACCAACTGCTGTCAATTTTTGCATTTTTTGTAGCCTCATAGTCATCTACAAGTTTGTACGTTTTTTTTTTGCCTGCTCTGCTATTTTTAGATACTCTTCTTCCGAGGCTACTACGCTTTTACTTAAGGGTGAATTATACCAGCGGTAATTGGCGTATTTATCTACTGCCTTTACAATAAAATTGTCTATTTTTTGAAGTATTCTTGGGTACATTTATTTTTTTTCTAAAAGAATAATTACGTTTCTATCGGTAAGGTTTTTGTCCCAAAGGCGAACTGTGGCAAAAAGTATTTTTTTTATAAAGCTGTGTTTCAAGTATTTATATTCCGATTCTATTTGTTTTATTACAAAGCCATACTTGCTTGCTTGTGCTAGGGTAAACTCTTCGGCCTCGTCAAAAGAGAAAAACCAGCGGTGCCTGTCTTCTGGTTTTTGTAGGGGCAGGCCGTAGAATTTCATGTATTTCCCAAAGTTCTTACGTTTCTCTTGCGTTTTTGCGTACTTTCTGCCCAACAGGTATTCTAAAATTCCAGCATAAGCATTGGGTAATGTTATTATTATTTTCTTTGCAGAAACTCTGCATAATTCGCCAAAAATAAGGTGTATATTTTCCAGATGTTCAAGGACATCGGCACAAATAACTGTGTCGAACTCTTCGTCTTTGAAGGGTAGTTTTTCTATTTGGTCTAGGTTTATAAATAGGTCTGGTTGCCCTGCCATATCAATCCCTGTATATTTTACACTCTTGGGTATGTGCTGTTTAAAGTCTGCATTATAACAGCCAACATCTAACAAGGATTTTCCGCTGCCTATCTCCTTGGCAAATCGCTCGGCCAACCACCGGCTTCTTTCTTCTCTATTTTTGTAAAACCATTTCATCTATCCGTTTTCTTTTTTGGGGTAGGCAATACCGTATAGATTACGGTGCGAAATAGTGTGTTTTTTATATAGGTTCTGTTTTTTCTTCTGGTAATCAAATAGTTGTGCTGTTTCAAGAAAATCAATATGATAACCTGCCCGTTTCAATATATCCTCTAATCGCTCCCTACTTAGTGGGTTGCAATGTGGCAAATTTTTTATATACTCTTTGTAAGAAATTCCTTTAAACAACAGTAATAAAGCATTTATTTTTGAAGCATAAATTTTTACAATTCTATCAAAAAAAGCAGTCGGAAAAATCGAGAATAGAATTAGTGGCAAGTGTATCCATTTGTTTTGAAAGAAGAGGTAGTCGTACTCGGTGGGGAAGGTGTGGAAAATTAAACCGCCTTTTTCGGACAAATTATTCTTTATAGAGAGTAGAAATGCTCCTAATTCATCGTCGTGCAAATGCTCAAAAATATCGAAACATACTGCAATATCTGTTTTGCCAAACTGTAAATTGGCAGCGGCAATATCACCACAGAAAAACTCCGCTTTTACGCCTTCTTTTTTTGCTAATTGCTTTGCAATTTCAATGGCCGATTTATCAAAATCAATGCCACAAGCATTGAAGCCTTTTTTTGCTCCCTCAATGGCAAAAGTACCTATAGAGCAACCAATATCCGAAAGCCTAATTTCTTCGTTTTTAGTACTTGGGAAATTTTGTGCTATTATTTTATCCAGCAAAAGGTTAAACACATCTACTCTTTTCTGCCAATGGTTATTTGCTCTGTTAAGGTACTTTTCTACTTGATTATTCTGATAATCAGTACCGTAATCAAACGAGGTTTCTTTTACTTTATTCATTTGATTTCGATTTTATTATTAAAGTATAAAAACTGGGCGTTTTCATATTCTCTTCCTGCCCATCTTCTTTTAGTGCCAAAAGGCATGCGTTGTAATACGCATTTGGTTTGATTTTTCTTACATCTTTATTCAAAATTCCTGACCTTATATATTTAAGGTGTACCTTATTTGAGTTTTCTCCGCCTAAATGGTACAAATCTATATCTGAAAAAGCAGAGAATAGCTTTGTTATTTTGGATATATTTCGTGGTGTATATTGCCTTACCCCATGAAAGGGGAAAATTTTAACCCCCACTTTTGAGGGAAATAAGTGGATTTGATAAACATTATGCTTACTTTTTTTCACAAATTCTTGGATTTGTTTAAAGATTGTTAAATCTTCGCTAAAATGTTCTATTGCCGATTGCGACATTATTAAGTTTGTCTTTTCAGGAATATTTTTCAGCATCTCCAAGCCATTATATTTATAAAAATGTAGATTTTTATTTTTAGCTGTTAGTGCTTTCCAATTTTGATGTTCGTAAATATCCAAACCTGTATAATTGCTAATGCAATTATTAGAATACTGTTGCAATTTAAAAAAATAATTGCCCGAACCACAACCAAAATCACAAATATTAATTTCGCCTAACTCATTTTTTAGGTTTTTCCAATCTAAATTTATCCAAAACAAATCGGATAATTTCCGAGATGGGCTTGCCAACTTTTCTAGTTTTGGGTAGTGTTTTTCTAAGTTTTTTATTTTAAAATTCTTGATATTGATATTTTTATCGACCTCTTTATTGGGGTTTAGGTTATTAATAAAGTTAAAAGGCGTATGCACAAGCCGAGCAAATATTTTATACAAAAGCCCTGTCTTATCTGCTGAAATTCTATGGAAACTGGTTGATTTTTTCATTATTTTCGTGTCCAAAAATTAATTGGTTCAAAATAGTATCCACTGGCAGGCAACTTGCTAAGGTGGGTCATATTTCCATTATTGTAAATGGCTTTTACTTGCTGCAAGGATAGTGCTTTGTCATAAATTCTTATTTCGTTGAGTTCGCCTTTAAATTGTAAGCCAATTTTAAATTTCATAAAATCGCTAGCTAATGATTTTGAGCTTTGAGAATTGACTTGCTTACCATCCAAGAAAAGAGTTGCTGTTTTTCGCTGGCGTTCTCCTTCATAGCCTTGTTGCCAAACGATATGATGATATTTCCCGTTGTAAACGCTATTGCCAGTGGTCTGGACGGTTTCATCAGGCAACAAAAAGCTAAACCCGTTTACTGAATCTGCAAATACAGATAACTTATTATCAGCACCATAACTATCAAAAATAAATGGAGTGCCTCCTGCTTGTGGCTGCATTCTTGCCCAGAAGGAAATTGCAAAAGGGTAGTCCATTTTTAAATTTGCCGCAGGGAAATGTTGTGCCGTTTTAAAAGAATCTGCCGAAATTACCATTGTAGAGTCGTAGCGAAATACTTCTGTCCAGGTATCGTCTATGCCTTTGCCATGTATTTTTTTGAAGTTGTGGTTTACATAGGCGTATATCAGCGTGTCGATATGCCCTGCGTGTTGGGTGTCCCATTCTAGCCAGCCAGATTTGTACTTTTTTATGTCTAATAAAAATTGTTTGTATTTATATTTTTTCTGAAACCTCATATTTACAAATTGGGCAGTAGTATCAATGCCTTTAAAGTAGTAGTGCATAGGGAATTGATAGAAAATGGCTTCGCCTGTTTTGTAGTGTTCTTTAATTTCTTTGTATGCCTTAGAAGGTATTGATTTTGAGGGAAAATTGATTTCATACAAATCGTGGTAGCGATTAGAAAAGCTAGTGCCCGATGCCCATAAAATTAGAAATGCGATAAAGTAGGCAAAGTAGTTTCCTAAAAATATTCGTGCCAACAGTATTAGTGCATAAAAACTTAATCCCATGGATATTGGGACTAAAAAAGACACATATCGGAACGATATATCATAGCGTATTACAAAGACAAAAAGTATGAGTACAAAAATACTCATTATATAAAAATAGACTAGTTTTTTGCGTTGCTCTTTATTCTTTATAAAGAATAATATTGGTAAAGTTATTGCTAACACTATCAGCGTAAGCGCTTTTGTAAATGGGTAGAAATAAAGCAGGTCGTAATAAATGGTATTGTTTCTTTCAAACCATGTCATTACATGGGTGGGGATATATTGGGGGAAAAAGGTAAACCCTAGTCCCAAAAACAAAAGCCCCAAAACAGCGGCTATAAAAAACCTTGGGCGACGCTCGGTGGCGGCCAAGTAGATGATAAAGAAATAGAGTGCTGGCAGAGTAAATGCAGTGCTTTTGTGTATGAAGTAACCCAAAATTACAGTCGGTATAAATACTAACAAGTATTTGTAGTTAAAATCTAAATACGTCCTGAAAAAGGCATTTAGCTTTTTATTTTTGAAATAAAAACGCCCAGATGTTGTTAATGTTTTATAAGCCAGTGCAAACTGGAATAGAAAAAATGGGACTAAAATACCGTACATCCGTGTCCAACGGAAAAGCAAAATTTCTTCGGAGTGTAGTGCAAATGAGGCAAGAAAAAGGAGGACTATAAACTTATTTTTAAAAAAATAAGTAAGTATAAAGTAGCTCAAGAGGGCAAATAAAATACCGCCTAAAACTGAAACAATACGAGATGACCATTCGCTTACACCAAATATTTTATAGGATTGGGCTAGCAGCCAAAGGTGCGGGAAGTTCCTATCGAACTCTTTGCCGTTTACAGGTTTGTCCTTTACAAAATCCCATTGCTGAAATTTTCCTGTTTTATAATAGCCCATTGCGGCTTGGGTTACTTGCTTCTCGTCCGACCAGAAGTCGAAATCGCCTAATTTGTGTAGTAAGATTGTAGATGTAAGCCCCACTACTACTACTAATAGTATTAAAGCTAGTGCTTTATGGGCTTTTAATTTATGAAGCCATTGCTGAAAAAAGGGTGTGTTTTTTTCGTACTGTAATGCAAAACCAGAAATATCTTTTTCGATAAGTGCATTTAGTTTTTCTCTATTGAACCAAACAGTAAGTAAGCCAAACACAAGCATTGGGGCATAAGTGTAGCTTCGATAGACTTCAAAAGTAAGTACCTGCTCAATTTCGGTAAAACTGTAATTCCCTAATGGGAAAAATAATATTCTTGAAAAGCTCACTAATACAAATGCAAAAAAGCCTCCGCCAGCAATTAGTGTAGCCCCCTTTTCTTTCGTAAAAGCAAGATAAACCAACCCTGCAAGTATTACCGATGCTACATTAAAAAGTAACTTACTAGTTACTAAGCGAGTAGCATTAGCATCGCTGGGTATGAAATACCAAAATACAATGCCTGATAGTAACGCAATAACTATTGCTATTCTTTGATTTTTAGCAGGCTTTTGTAATTGTTTTTTTGGCAAAACTTTTACGGTTTTATCCTTTTGCTTTTGCCGTATTTTTTCTGTATTTTTTTTTGTGCGTTTTGCCATTTTGTTTTAAAATTCAGCAATAATTTTATTTATTTTATTGCTAAAACTTTTCAGACTATGATTTTCTGTTGCCAAAAGTAAAGCATTTTTTCCGAAATCCAATAAAACTTCCCTGCTTGCTGCAATTTTATAAATTTTTGAAGCTAAATCTTTTGCATTTTTCTTTTCAAAAATATAGCCATTTTTGCCTTGCTCAATATAGCAGTTTGTACCACTTTCCGTACTCATAATAATTGGCAAGCCAAAGGCTAACGCCTCCACAGGTGAGTATGCTGCAGGCTCGCCATAACTTGGCAAAATAAAAACATCTGCTTTTTTGTATAGGATTGAAATTTCAGGGTAAGGTACATTTATTCTTATCTTGATTTGTGTTTCAAGCCCCCTTTTTTTAATTTCTGAAAGTAGATTTTCATAATATACTTTGTCGGCAATTTCACCAATTAAAATCAATTCAAAATTCAGCTTACCTTTCAGTAAATCAAGAGATTCAATTAACAGTAACTGCTCCTTTCGCCTTACAAATTTCCCCACAGAAATTAAACTAACTACCGTTTTTGCCGCCTCATTTTTAGTGTTTTTTTGTTTGGGAAACACAAAAGGCAAGTAATAGCAATTATCAAACCCTATTGCCTTAAATAAAGTTTCTGCACGTTTTACAGGCGTTATATATGCTTTTACTTTTAGCCACTTAAATAAATGTAGGTTTAAACGAAACAACTTTTTGGAGTTTAAAATACTTACTTTATCGGTTTGGATAAGCATTAAAACTTTACTTCTTTTAAAATATGATAGCTGCAAGGTTTTTATAGCCAGTAAGTTTTGGAAGGCTTTTAATAAAATAAAATCGGGCTCAAAAGAAGCAATAATCTTTCTCAATGCTTTGCCGGGGGATTGCAAACGCAATTCTAAATTAGATTTTAGCCTCTCCTTTTTAAACAAACGTAAAAAGCGAATAAAAAAACGGCTAATTAATGATAGCTTTACTTGCAAAACATCTACACCTTTATAATACTCCGATTTTCCTTTATACAAAACCACCGACTTTACTTCATGCCCAGCCTCTTGCAAAGCAATAACTCGGTAATACAAGTTCGTATGAAAACGTGGAGCAACAAAAAGAAATTTCATAATGCAAAATTAAAAAACCCATTGAGTTTTATAGATAAAATACTGTATATTTGTATTTGTGAAAACTTTAGGATTAAACCCCAACCAACGCTACTCCTTTGCCAACTAGCTCGGCTGGGCAGACGATAGCCGCTTTCCTGACTTAACCGTGGAAATTGATGCTATTTTTAAAGATTAACAAAAAACACAATTCACACATTACAAGCAATTTAAAATCACATTGAAGGATTAATTCAATGTGATTTTTTAATTTTACAGAAAAAAATCTTTTTTTTTGTAACTTTTTTAAATCTTGTACGTCCTACTTATGAAAAACGGCTAAAACGTATCATGACAACAAAAAAATATAACGAAATTGTAGATTTATACTCCGACAAACTTTATCGCTTTATTTTAAAAAATATCAAAAATGACAATAAAGCTAAGGATATTATACAAGATAGCTTCGAGAAACTTTGGGTTAATAAAAATGCGGTTGATTTAAAAAAAATTAAATCCTACCTTTTTACAATCGCTTACCGAACTATGATTGATGTGATAAGGAAAGATAAAAAAATATCGCTTAATGTTGATACGATGCAAGAACCTGCAACATCACAAGCGGGGCAGTATTCTGATTTGCAAGAAATTTTACACAATGCCATTCAGAAACTACCAGAAGTGCAACGTTCTGTTATTTTGCTTCGAGATTATGAGGGGTATTCTTATAAAGAAATTTCAAAAATATTAGACATTACCGAAGCACAAGTTAAAATATACATTTACAGGGGAAGAGTTTTCTTGAAAAGTTACATAAAAACACCTGAAAATATTATATAGCCATGAAAATTACACGAAACAATTACGAAATATATTTTATAGACTGGCTAGAAGGCAATTTACCCAAAACAAGCGAAAGCGAATTTTATCAGTTTTTGGAAGAAAATCCAGACTTAAAAAATGAACTCGATGGGTTTGAGGAAATTACCCTAGAGGAGGAAGTGCTTACTTTTGAAGGTAAAGCAAAATTAAAAGCAATTCCTGCTCAGCAATTTTATGAAATATCAGATATTGAATACCTCTGCATTGCAGATATGGAAAGCGATATTAGCACTACAGAAAAAGAAAGCCTTACTGAAAAATTAACCCAAAATAGAATCAAAAGAATACATAACGAATTTGCAGCAACACGGCTAAAAGCAGACCTTTCTATTATTTTTTTAAAAAAAAAACAGCTTAAAAAGTTTATCGTTTCTGCAAGAATTAAAAGAGGGTTTTATACAATTACATCTATTGCTGCCGCAATACTGCTCTACTTTTCAATTGGGAGCAATAAAAATGAACCAAATACAAATACTAAATTAAAGCATTATTCTGCAAATATTTTTAACTGGGAAACACATGGTAGCCCTAACACAGCACTTGCCTACTCCATGAAACCTGAAAATTATATCACTAAAAAGCACTCCCCACAAAAAAAGATACTGAATAAAAAACAAATTAAAAAGAGCAACCAAAATACTAGTACAAAAGGAATTAAGCATAAAGTAAAAGAGGAGTTTTTAAACATAATCCCTGTAAATACACAAATTGTATCAATAGAAACAGCAGCAGAAATAAACAAGCTACCAACAATAAAAGAGCTATCCGCACCACGAATAAATAAAAGTACTTTTTGGGTATATACCGAAAAAACCATAGATATATGGAAATTAGTTACCTCATCGGAAATAGAACTTAAAAATTCCTACAAACCAAATGGGGAGTTAGATAAATTAAATATCTACGCCGCAGGAGTAACTTACAGCAAAACATTTAATTAAACAGACACAATTTAACACCTTTTATCATGAAAAAAACAACACTTTACACCATCGTAGCCATGGCATTTGCAATTGGTCTTGCAAGCAATGCCACAGCACAAAAAGACACCACAGAAGTTAAAATGGGCAACAAAAAACTACTTATTATCGAAAACATAGACGATAACGAACGGGCCCAAAGCGACCTTGAAGCAGGTAAACGTGCCTTTGAAGATTTGCTATCGGCAGCCGCAGAAAAAAATGCAGAACTAAAACTTGAAATTCTAGAATTAAACAAAGAAATTGCATCAAGCTCCCAAGACTCTACACAACAAAAGCTAAAAGCAAAAGTGGCAGAAAAAGAAAAAAAAATTGCTGAAAACGAGAAAAAAATCGAAGCCTTTGAAAGTGGTATCGCAGGAATTGAAACCGATTTAGACAAGCTCTCTGACCAGCTCGACGATATTGAAACAGATGATATAGATATGGAGTTCAACAGCTGTAGCAAAAAGAAAAGTTTTAACGGACACCTAGCAGGCTTCCAAATAGGACTAACCAACTTACTCCTTAATAGTAAAGACATAGGCACACCAGAGGCAATGCCATTCTTAGAACTCAACCCAGAAAAATCCATAGGCTACCAATTTAACCTCGAAAAAAATATCCCTCTTATTGATAACAGAATGGGCTTTGTTACAGGTGTAGGCATCGAATGGAACAGCTTCTCGCTTGCAAAAAACATTGACTTAGCAATTAACCAAGAAGGAAAATTAATCGGCAACGAAGTAGCAACTACCGATAGAGCTTACGAAAAAAATAACTTAAACATGGCCTACCTCACCATTCCCTTCATTTTTGAAGTACAACCGTGGGGCAAAAAAAGCTTTCACATCTCAGCAGGAATTACAGGAGGTATTCGCCTCTGGTCCAAGCAAAAACAAACCTACTACACCAACGACCATAAAAACAAATACAAAAAGAAAGATGCCTTTAACCTCAACCCATTCCGCTACGGAGCAACCGCAAAAATTGGCTACAACAAACTATCACTATATGCCAACTACAATATATCCGACCTCTTTAAAAAAGGCACAACCACAGACCTAGTGCAACCATTTACAACAGGTGTTGCATTTAGCTTCTAAAAAAAACATAATTTGAATTGGGGTTAATTCGAGCCTACTTGTATTTGTAAAAATATAAGTAGGCATTTTTTTGCACTTATCTTATGGATTTTTTTAACCTTAGCATCTATAAAGCAGAACAGCAATAAATAACACCTTTTAAATCTAAAAATTATAACAATGAAAAATTACAACCTAGTACTCATCCTTTTTTTTAGCCTAATTATTTTTCTTTTTACCGCCTGTGCTGGCAGAAGTGTAAAAATCGCCGCAGAAGAAGGACGAACAGAATCCCTAAAATCATCAAGAGAAAGCACAGCAGACCTACCACCCCCCCCAGCTTCGATGAAAAAATCAAAAATAGACAAAGCCGAAGGTACAGAAATTGACCTCCCAAAAGACGGCAACAACTTAGCCAAAAGCGGAACGCTTACCGCAGGCGAATGGAACGACCTCGAAAACTGGGAGTTCTGGAACAAACTAATGCTTGGCAACCAATGGAAAAACATGCAGAAAACATGGGGCTTCTACCTCACCCAACACATACCAATTATACTTACCGACAAGCTAGGAAAACCCGTAAGCAACATAACCGTAGAACTTCAAAACAATTCTGGTAAAACCGTATGGGCAGCTAAAACTGATATTTTCGGAAAAGCCGTGCTGTTTTCATCTATCGCAGGAGCATCGCAAGACGTATTTAAAATTGTAATAACAATGCCTAATGGCAAAAAAATCACAAAATCGAAATATACAATAAACAAAGAAAATACCTTTAAAATAAAACAAAATAGCAAAATAAACAACCAGCTAGACATTATGTTCGTGGTAGATGCCACCGGTTCCATGGGCGACGAAATGAGTTTCCTAAAAACAGAACTAAAAGATATTTCAGTACGAATAAACAAAGAAGTACCGGGGCTATCAACCCGTACAGGGTTAGTGTTTTACCGAGACAAAACCGATGATTACTTAACACGTGATTTTGATTTTACAAATAATATTGACCTAGTAATGAGCAATATATCCAAGCAATCCCCTGGTGGCGGTGGAGATTTCCCAGAGGCCGTTGAAGCCGGATTAGAAGCCGCACTCACAGCCAAATCTTGGAGCAAAAATGCAAAAGCAAAACTCCTATTTCTAATACTAGATGCCCCACCCCACTCCGACCAAGCCACAAAAGCAAAAATGCAAAACGCAATAAAAAAAGCCGCCAGAATGGGCATCAAAATAATCCCTGTAGTAGCCAGTGGCATCAATAAAGAAACCGAATTTCTTATGCGATTTTCAGCCATATCCACCAACTCAACCTACGTTTTCCTTACCGATGACAG